>JAJTDE010000056.1 GCA_021298085.1 Rubrivivax sp. | reverse complement strand
GACGCCTACTTCGGCTTCGCGCGCAACACCGCCAAGGCCATGGCCCGGAATTTCCCCGCGCCGCCGCGCTGCGTCGATTGTGTGGAGCAGGCGCTCAAGGTGAGGTCCTTCGACGACGGCATGCGCTACGAGCGCGAGACCTTCATGGCGCTCATGATGACGCCGGAATCGAAGGCCCTGCGCCATGCGTTTCTGGGGGAACGGGCGGCCTCCAAGATCGCCGACGTGCCCGAAGACACCCCCCAGCGCAACATCCATCGGGTGGCCGTCATCGGCGCCGGCACCATGGGTGGCGGCATCAGCATGAACTTCCTGAATGCCGGCATCCCGGTGACGATTCTGGAAACCAAGCAAGAGGCGCTGGACCGCGGCGTGGCCACCATCCGCAAGAACTACGAGGCGCAGGTCAAGAAGGGCAAGCTCAAGCAGGACAAGTACGAGGCCCGCATGGCCCTGCTCACGCCCACGCTGAGCGTCGCCGACATCGCCCAGGCTGACCTGGTCATCGAGGCGGTGTTCGAGGAAATGGGTGTCAAGGAAACCGTCTTCCGCCAGCTGGACGCCACTATGAAGCCCGGCGCCATCCTGGCCAGCAACACCTCCACGCTGGACGTCAACCGCATCGCCAGCTTCACCGAGCGCCCACAGGACGTGGTCGGCCTGCACTTCTTCAGCCCCGCCAATGTGATGAAGCTGCTGGAGGTGGTGCGCGGCGAGAAAACGGCCAAGGACGTCATGGCCACGGTGATGGCCATGGCCAAGAAGATCCGCAAGACGGCCGTGGTCTCCGGTGTGTGTGACGGCTTCATCGGCAACCGCATGATCGAGCAGTACAGCCGCCAGGCTGGCTTCCTGCTCGAAGAGGGCGCCACGCCTGCCCAGGTGGACCGCGCCGTCGAGAAGTTCGGTTTTGCCATGGGCCCGTTCCGCATGGGAGACCTCGCCGGCAACGACATCGGCTGGGCCATCCGCAAGCGCCGCTATGTGGAAAAGCCCAACCTGCGCTACAGCAAGACGGCTGACCTGCTCTGCGAGATGGGCCGCTACGGCCAGAAGACAGGCGCCGGCTGGTACGACTACCAACCCGGCAAGCGCGACGCCTTGCCATCTGCGGCGGTGGAGAAGATGGTGGCCGACCACCGCCAGACGCTGGGCATCACCCCGCGCAAGATCAGCGACGACGAGATCGTCCACCGCCTGGTCTATTCGCTGGTGAACGAGGCGGCGCGCATCCTGGAAGAGGGCATCGCCAGCAAGGCCAGTGACATCGACATGGTCTACCTGACGGGTTATGGCTTCCCGTTGTGGCGCGGTGGCCCCATGTGCTACGCCGACAGCCAGGGCCTGTTCAACGTGGTGCAGACGATGAAGCGTTTTGCCGCCAACCCGCTGGACGACGGCGCCTTCTGGCAGCCGGCGCCGCTGCTGGCCCGGCTGGCTGCGGAAGGCAAGTCGTTCACCTGAGGTGACGCCTGAGCCCCGCAGCGCCAACCGTCCACACCCACGCCAACACCCGAAACGATTCGCAGGAGCTTACCCATGAGCCGTGCCCTCATAGTGTCCACCGCCCGCACACCCCTGGCCAAGAGCTGGAAGGGCGCCTTCAACATGACCCACGGCGCCACGCTGGGTGGCTTTGCCGTCAGCGCCGCCGTGCAGCGCGCCGGCATCGACCCCGGTGAGGTCGACGACGTGCTGATGGGCTGCGCCAACCCCGAAGGTGCCACCGGCTGGAACATCGCCCGCCAGGTGGCCCTCAGCGCCGGCCTGCCGGTGAGCGTGGCCGGCATGACCGTCAACCGCTTCTGTTCCAGCGGGCTGCAGACCATCGCCATGGCTGCGCAGCGCATCATCGCCGGCGAGGGCGACATCTACGTGGCTGGCGGTGTGGAGAGCATCTCCTGCACGCAGAACGAGATGAACCTGCACATGTTCCAGGACCCGGGTCTGATGAAGACCAAGCCCGAGATCTACTGGCCCATGTTGCAGACGGCCGAGACCGTCGCCAAGCGCTACAACATGCCCCGCGAGCGCATGGACCGCTTCGGCGCCGACAGCCAGCAGAAGGCCTGCGCCGCGCGGGCCGCCGGCAAGTTTGACGACGAGATCGTGCCCTGCACGGTGGTGGCCGGCGTGGCCGATGCCCAGTTGGGGCTGCGCAGCAAGCAGGTCACCGTCAGCCAGGACGAAGGCCTGCGCGAAGGCACCACGTACGAGAGCATCAGTGGCATCCGCCCCGCGGTGCCGGGTGGGGTGGTCGCCGCCGGCAACGCCAGCCAGTTCAGCGATGGCGCGGGTGCCTGCGCCGTGGTCAGCGAAGAAGTGGCCGAGCGCAAGGGCCTGAAGCCCCTGGGCCGTTTCCTGGGTTTTGCGGTGGCCGGCTGCGAGCCCGACGAGATGGGCATTGGCCCGGTGTTTGCGGTGCCCAAGGTGCTCAAGCGCCTGGGCCTGCAGGTCAGCGACATCGACCTCTGGGAACTCAATGAAGCCTTTGCCGTGCAGGTGCTCTACTGCGCCGACACCCTTGGCATTCCGCTGGACCGCCTGAACGTCAATGGCGGCGCCATCGCGGTGGGTCACCCCTACGGCATGAGTGGCCAGCGGCTGACGGGCCACGCGCTGATCGAGGGCAAGCGCCGCGGCGCCAAGCGCGTGTGCGTGACCATGTGCATCGGCGGCGGCATGGGCGCGGCCGGTGTGTTTGAGGTGCTGTGATGGCCGGTGCCTGACACTGCTTTCGTACCCAGCGTCTGCACACAACGCCTGTAACCTGCTGTCCGCATGACCTACCGTCAAACCCTTGACTTCCTGCTGCAGGATTGGCTGCAGGTTCAGGCCTTGACCCACCGCGCGCGTTTTGCCGACCACTCGCCCGAAACCTTCGCGGCGGTGCTGGACACCTGCGAGCGCATTGCGCGAGACAAGTACGCCCCGTTCAACCGCCTGGTCGACACCGAGGAGCCGCGGTTTGACGGCGAGAAGGTCATCCTGCCGTCGGCCACGCAGGACGCCTGGACGGCCTATGCCGACAGCGGCATGCTGGCCGCGGCGCAGGATGCCGAGCTCGGTGGCATGCAGCTGCCCTACACCCTGGAATCTGCGGCCAACAGCTTCTTCGCCAAGGCCTCGGTCAGCATCGGTGCCGGGCTGCTGACGGTGGGCAACGCCAACCTGCTGATGGCCCACGGCACCCCGCTGCAGCAGCAGGTGTTTGCGCACAACGAATTCAACGGGCGCTTCAGCGGCACGATGTGCCTGAGCGAGCCACAGGCGGGCTCGTCGTTGTCCGATGTGGCCACCCGCGCCGAGCCCGATGGCCCCGGCGCTGCCGACGACCCATTGGGCCCGCGCTACCGGCTGCGCGGGCACAAGATGTGGATCTCCGCGGGGGAGCACGAGCTCACCGAAAACATCATCCACCTGGTGCTGGCCAAGATTCCCGATGCCAGCGGCCAACTGGTGCCAGGCACCCGCGGCATCTCGCTGTTCATCGTGCCCAAGCACCTGGTGGGCACCGATGGCCAGCTGACGGGGGAGCGCAACGACGTGGTGCTGGCCGGCCTGAACCACAAGTGCGGCTGGCGCGGCACCACCAACACCTTGCTGAACTTTGGCGAGGGGCGCCACCAGCCGGGCGGCCGCCCGGGCGCCATCGGCTACCTCGTCGGGCGGCCCGGCGAGGGCCTGCGTTGCATGTTCCACATGATGAACGAGGCGCGCATTGGCGTGGGCATGGCCGCCACGATGCTGGGCATGGCGGGTTACGAGGCCTCGCTGGATTACGCCCGCCTGCGTCCGCAGGGGCGCGCCATCGGGCCGGCCGGCAAGGACGCCGCACGCCCGCAGGTGCCGATCATCCAGCACGCCGACATCCGCCGCATGCTGCTGGCACAGAAGTCTTACTGCGAAGGCGCGCTGGCGCTGGCGCTCTACTGTGCCCGGCTGGTGGACGAACAGCACACCGGTCCGGCCGATTCGGCCGCCCAGGCCCAGCTGCTGCTGGAGGTGCTGACGCCCATTGCCAAGAGCTGGCCCAGCGAGTGGTGCCTGGAGGCCAATTCACTGGCCATCCAGATCCACGGCGGGTATGGCTACACACGCGACTTCCCGGTGGAGCAGTACTGGCGCGACAACCGCCTCAACATGATCCACGAGGGCACCCACGGCATTCAGGCGCTGGACCTGCTGGGCCGCAAGGTGGTGATGGATGGCGGGGCGGGCTTCAAGCTGCTGGCCGAGCGCATCTCGGCCACGGCGCAGACGGCCGGGCAGGTCGATGGCCTGGCCGAGCTGTCGGTGCAGCTGGCCGGGGCGCTGCAGCGGCTGGGCGCTGCCACCAAGTCCGCCTGGGCCACCGGTGTGCCTGAAGACGCCCTGGCCAACGCCACACCGTATCTGCAGGCCTTTGGCCATGTGGTGCTGGCCTGGGTCTGGCTGGACGTGGCCCTGGTGGCGCACAAGCACGCCGACGAGGCCTTGCGGGGCGGCAAGCTGGCCGGCTGCCGCTACTTCTTTGCGTACGAATTGCCAAGGATCGATGCCTGGCTGGGCGTGGTCAGCCGCCGCGAGGCGCTGTGCCGCGAGGTGCCTGAGGCGTGGTTTTGAGGAGGGGTTACATGACGGGTCGACGCGGTTTTTTTGCCAGCCTTGCGCTGGCCGGTTGGGCTGCTGCATCGGTGCTGGCCCTCACAGGCTGTGCCCAGACCGCACTGCCGCCGGAATCGCCACCCATCGTCTTTGTCCACGGCAATGGCGACAGCGCCGCGCTGTGGACGACCACGCTGTGGCGCTTCGAAAGCAATGGCTGGCCGCGCGAACGCCTGCACGCCATCGACATGCCCTACCCGCTGGCCCGGGATGCCGACGACCAGGCTCAGCCCGGGCGTTCGTCAACCACCGACCAACTGCAGTTCCTCTCGCGCGAAGTCGACAAGGTGCTGCAGGCCACCGGCGCGCGCCAGGTGGTGCTGGTGGGCAACTCCCGCGGGGGGCTGGCCATTCGCCACTACGTGGCGCAGGGAGGTGGTGCGTCCAAGGTGTCCCACGTGGTGCTGGGCGGCACGCCCAACCACGGTGTGTGGTCCAACCCGGGCTTTCGGCCCACCAACGAGTTCAACGGCGCGGGCCCGTTCCTGAAGGCCTTGAACAACCAGGGTGCGCCGGGTGTGGAGATCACCCCGGGCCCGCGCTGGATGACGGTGCGCAGCGACAACAACGACAAGTTTGCCCAGCCCGATGGCGTGTGGATCGGCGCCCGCGGCACACCCACCAACGTGGGTTTTGATGGCCCCGAGCTGCGCGGCGCGGTCAACGTCGTCCTGCCCGGCATCGACCACCGCGAGACCTCCTTCAGCGCCCAGGCCTTTGCCGAGGCCTTCCGCTTCATCACCGGGCGCGAGCCCCTGACGGCCACGGCCAACGGCCACATCACGCCGCAGGCGCAGGCTGTGCTGGACGGCAAGGTCACCGGGCTGGGCCTGCAGAATGACCCCAGCAAGGGCGGCTTTCCCACCAACCTCGCCCTGAGCGGCGCCCAGGTGCAGGTCTATGCCACCGATGCCGCCACCGGCGAGCGCCGGGGCGCGCCCTTGCTGAGCAAGACCGTCGGTGCCGATGGCCGCTGGGGTCCGCTGACCGTGGGCACCGATGTGCCGCTGGAGTTTGTCGTCCAGGCGCCGGGTTATGCCACCACGCACCTCTACCGGGCGCCCTTTGTGCGTTCGTCGTCGCTGGTCCACCTGCGGGCAGAGCGCCTGCTGGACGCCGACAAGGGTGCGGGTTCAGTGGTCACGCTGACACGCCCCCGCGGCTACTTCGGCATCCCGCGCGACCGTGTCTCGCTCGATGGTCAGAGCCCGCCACCCGGCATCTCGCCGGGCGTGGCAGGCTTGGCCTCGTCCAAGCTCAAGCTGCCGCCGGGTGCGCCGCGCGCCGTGGTGGGCAGCTTCAACGGAGAACAGGTGGTCGGACGCAGCTGGCCGGCCGCCGAGGACCGTGTTGTCTTCCTGGAAATCCACCAGTGACGGCCCTGGACGCCGCCCCATCACCCCACCATCGCCTCAGCGCCTTCAGCAGGAGCATTCCCCCATGAGCACACCGGTCATGAAACTCTTCGACCTCACGGGCCAGGTGGCCCTGGTCACCGGCGGCTCTCGCGGCCTGGGCCTGCAGATGGCCGAGGCCCTGGGCCAGGCCGGTGCCAAGGTGATGCTGACGGCCCGCAAGGCCGCTGAGCTGGAGGAAGCTGCCGCTGAGCTGCAGGCCCAGGGCATCGACGCCCGCTGGGTGGCTGCCGACTCCAGCAACCCGGCCGAGATCCAGCGGGTGGTGGACGAAACGCTGCAGCGCCTGGGCCCGGTGGATGTGCTGATCAACAACGCCGGGGCCACCTGGGGCGCGCCGGCCGAGGATCATCCGCTGGAGGCCTGGGACAAGGTCATGAACCTCAACGTGCGCAGCCTGTTCCTGTATGCCCAGGCCGTGGCCCGCAGCAGCATGCTGCCGCGCCGCCAGGGCCGCATCGTCAACGTGGCGTCGATCGCCGGGCTGGCCGGGTCCACCGAGGTGAAGTTTGTGGCCTATGCCAGCAGCAAGGCCGCGGCCATCAACCTGACGCGTCAACTCGCCGCCGAGTGGGGCCCCAGCAACATCAACGTCAACGCACTGGCGCCGGGCTTCTTTCCGAGCAAGATGACGCGCGGTACGCTGCAGGCCCTGGGCGAAGAGGCCCTGGCTGCCACAGCGCCGCTGCGCCGCATCGGCGGTGACGATGACCTCAAGGGCGCGGTGCTGCTGCTCAGCAGCGCGGCCGGCCGCCACATCACCGGCCAGGTGCTGGCGGTGGACGGCGGCGTGAGCGCCGTGCACAGTGGTGGCTGAGCGCCCAGGCACCCACTGACAGCAGGCCCTGCACGATGTCGTCACCCACCCCGATGCCCTTTGCGGTGCACATCCCCTTTGTGGAACTCCTGGGCTTTGAGCTGCTGGAGTTTGAGGCCGGCCGAGCCCAAGTGGCGATGACGCTGCGCGACGAACACACCAACAGCTGGGGTGTGGCCCACGGCGGCCTGCTGATGACCTTGCTGGACGTGGCCATGGCCCACGCGGCGCGCAGCCCGCTGCAGCCCGGAGGCCGGCCCTTTCCGGGGGTCGTCACCATCGAGATGAAGAGCAGCTTCATGAAGCCGGGGCAGGGCCGCCTGGTGGCCCATGGTGCGCTGCTGCAGCGCACCGCCACGCTCGCCTTCACCGAAGGCCGTGTCATCGACGACGAAGGCACGCTGGTGACCCACGCTACCGGCACCTTCAAGTACCTGCATGGCCTGCCCACCGGCAAGAACGGCCAGCGCATCCAGAAACTCAACGCCTCCGATTGAGGCCCACCGGAAAGAGCTCGCCATGTCCCTCCACAACCAACGCATCGTCCTGGCTTCGCGCCCCGCGGCCGAACCCACGCTGGAGAACTGGCGCCTCGAAGACGCCCCGGTGCCTGAGCTGGCCGAAGCCCAGGTGCTCGTCAAGCACCACTACCTCAGCCTGGACCCCTACATGCGCGGTCGCATGAACGACGGCAAGAGTTACGCCCAACCTCAGCCGCTCAATGAGGTGATGATCGGTGGCACGGTGGGCGAGGTGGTGGCCTCGCGGCATCCCAAGTTTGCCCCGGGTGACTCGGTGGTGGGCATGGGCGGCTGGCAGCTGTATTCGGTGGCCGATGCCAGCGTGCCCGGGCTGCTGCGCAAGGTCGATACCCGCCATGTGCCGCTGTCGGCCTACCTGGGTGCCGTCGGCATGCCGGGGGCGACAGCCTGGGTGGGCTTGAACCACATCATTGAACCCAAGGCCGGCGAGACCGTGGTGGTGAGTGCGGCCAGTGGCGCCGTGGGCAGTGCGGTGGGCCAGTTGGCCAAGGCCAAGGGTTGTCGTGCGGTGGGCATCGCCGGCGGCGCCGACAAGTGCCGCTATGTGGTGGAAGAACTCGGCTTTGACGCCTGCATCGACTACAAGGCCCATGGCGACCTGAAAGCCCTGCTCAGGGCCTTGAAGGACGCCTGTCCCCAGGGCATCGACGGCTACTTCGAGAACGTGGGAGGCGTCATCCTGGACGCCGTGATGCTGCGCATGAACGCCTTCGGCCGCATCGCCTTCTGCGGCATGATCGCCGGCTACAACGGCGAGCCCATCCCCATGGCCAACCCTTCGCTGATCCTCGTCAACCGGCTGAAGCTGCAGGGATTCATCGTCAGCGAGCACATGAGCCTGTGGCCGCAGGCCTTGGCCGAATTGGGCGGCATGGTGGCGCAGGGCCAGCTCAAGTACCGCGAGAGCGTGGCCGACGGCCTGGCCGCCGCGCCCGAGGCTTTCCTGGGGCTGCTCAAGGGCCGCAACTTCGGCAAGCAGCTGGTGAAGCTGGCCTGAGCGGCTCAGGGAAGCTGCCGTGGTCGACGCGCCCGCGCTGCACTGGCAATTCAGCCGCTTCGAGGCCTTGTCGCTGCACGACCTCTACGACAGCCTGCAGCTGCGCTGTCGCGTCTTCATCCTGGAGCAGGGCCCCTACCTGGACCCCGATGGCTGGGACAGGCACAGCGCCCACCTGCTGGGCCGCGCCAGCGCCGAACCCGGTGCCGCCATGCTGGCCTATCTGCGCATCGTCGACCCGGGGGTGCGCTACGCCGAGCCGTCCATCGGCCGGGTGATCACCGCCCCGGAGGTGCGTGGCAGCGGCCTGGGCCGCCGCCTCATGCTCGAGGGCATTTGGCGCTGCCGCCAGACATGGCCGGGCCAGGGCAGCCGCATCAGCGCGCAGGCGCACCTGACACCGTTTTACGCCAGCCTGGGCTTTGTGGCCCAGGGGGCGGTTTATCTGGAAGACAACATCCCCCACCAGGAAATGCTGCTGCCTGCGGAGTTGAGCCATGGTGCTTGAACGAATCTACGTGAAGCCACAGTCTGGCGCGGACAGCCAGCAGCGGCTGCGGGTCGACCTGGTCGCGGGCATGGGCATCGAGGGTGATCGTTACTTCGGCGTCGCCGATGAACCCAGCGTCAACGTGACGCTGATCGAGGCCGAGGCCATCGAGGACTTCCTGCGCCTGCATCAGCTGCCTTATGACCTCAGCATCACCGGGCGCAACCTGGTGACACGCGGCGTGCGCCTGAACGCCTGGGTGGGCCGTGAGTTCCATGTCGGCCAGGTGCGGCTGCGCGGGGTGGAGCTCGCCGACCCCTGCGCGGTCCTCGGGCAAGCGGTGGTGCAGACCTTCTCGACGGCGGCGGCGGCCAAGGGGCTGATGCCCAGCGATGTGGTCCGCCATTTTGTCCAGCGCGGCGGCCTGCGCGCCGAGGTGCTTTTCGGCGGCGAGATCCGCGTCGGCGACCCTCTGCTGGAAGGCTTCTGACCTCTCAACAGGCGATTCACCGGCGACACACACACAATCGTCCAGCGTGGCCATCGTCCTCTTCGTTCACCTCTTTCAACCCGGATTCCGCAACCCATCATGAACAACCCCGCAACCCACGCCGGCGGCATTGCCGTCATCACCGGGGCCGCCTCCGGATTTGGCTTCGAGGCCAGCGTGCTGGCCGCCCGCCGCGGCATGCACGTGGTCATGGCTGACGTTCAGGCTGACGCGCTGGCAACGGCGGCGCAGACCGTGCGCGCCATGGGCGCCCAGGTGCTGGAGCAAACCCTGGACGTCAGCCGCTCCGAGCAGGTTCAGGCGCTGGCCGATGCCACCCTGGAGCGCTTCGGTACGCCCACCTTTGTCTTCAATAACGCCGGTGTCGGCGCCGGTGGCCTGATCTGGGAACACACGCTGAAGGACTGGGAGTGGGTGGTGGGTGTCAACCTGATGGGCGTGGCCCATGGGGTGCGCATCTTCACGCCGCTGATGCTGGAGGCCGCGCGGCGTGACGCGCAGTGGCGCGGGCACATGGTCAATACCGCCAGCATGGCCGGCCTGCTGTGTGCGCCCAACATGGGCGTGTACAACGTCGTCAAACACGCGGTGGTGGCCATGAGCGAAACCCTCTACCAGGACTTGAACCTGGTCACCGACCAGGTCCACGCCCACGTGCTGTGCCCCTACTTTGTGCCCACCGGCATCCACCAGAGCCACCGCAACCGCACCGGCGAGTGGAAGGACCCGACGGCCAGGCCGACCAAGAGCCAGCTGATTGCGCAGGCGATGAGCACCAAGGCAGTGACCAGCGGCAAGGTCACCGCCGCAGAGGTGGCGGGTTTTGTCTTCGACGCGATGGACGACAACCGCTTCTACATCTACAGCCACCCCAGGGCTATCGGCCTGGTGCAGACGCGGCTGGAAGACATCCTCACGCCGCGCAACCCGAGTGACCCCTTTGCCAGTCGCCCCGAGCTGGGCGCCGAACTGCGCGCCGCCCTGCGCGCTGAGTAACCGGCCAAGCCGCTGCCCGCCATGAACCACATCCTCGCCCTCGACCAAGGCACCACCAGCTCGCGCAGCATCATCTTTGACGCCGACGGCCGCATCGTGGCCATGGCCCAGCGCGAGTTTGCGCAGCACTTCCCGCAGCTCGGGCTGGTGGAGCACGATGCGCAGGAGATCTGGACCACCCAGCTGCAGACGGCGCATGAGGCGCTCGCCAAGGCGGGCCTGACGGCCCAGGACATTCGCGCCATCGGCATCACCAACCAGCGCGAGACCACGGTGATGTGGAACCGCCTCACCGGTGAGCCCATCCACCGTGCCATCGTCTGGCAAGACCGCCGCGGTGAGACGCTGTGTGCCCAGCTGCGCGACAAGGGTCTGCAGACCCAGGTGCAGCGCAGTACCGGGCTGGTGATCGACAGCTACTTCAGCGCCACCAAGATCCGCTGGCTGCTCGACCACGTCCCCCAGGCGCACCTGCTGGCCGCGCGTGGTGAGTTGGCCTTCGGCACCGTCGACACCTGGCTGTTGTGGAAGCTGACGGGCGGGCGGGTGCACGCCACTGACGTCAGCAATGCCTCGCGCACCATGCTGTTTGACATCCGCCACCAGGTCTGGGACCACGAGCTGCTGAAGGCCCTTCACGTGCCTGACAGCGTCCTGCCCGCGGTGCACCCTTCCAGCCATGTCTACGGCGAGACCGACGCCAGCCTGTTCGGCCGCGCCATCCCGGTGGCCGGCATGGCCGGCGACCAGCAAAGTGCGCTGTTCGGCCAGGCCTGCTTCAAGGCCGGGCTGGCGAAGAATACCTACGGCACCGGCTGCTTCATGCTCATGCACACCGGTGAGCGTTTCCTGAACTCGGCCAACGGCCTGATCACCACCGCCGCGGCCCAGACGCAGGCGGCTGACGGGGCGCCCGCCAAGCCGCAGTACGCGCTGGAGGGCAGTGTGTTCATCGGTGGTGCGGTGGTGCAGTGGCTGCGCGACGGCCTGAAGGCCATTTCGGCCAGTGCCGAGGTGCAGACGCTCGCGGAAAGTGTGCCCGACAGCGGCGGCCTGGTCTTTGTGCCCGCCTTTGCCGGCCTGGGCTCACCCTACTGGAAGCCCGACGCCCGCGGCATGCTCACCGGCCTGACGCGGGGCAGCACCGTCGGCCACATCGCCCGCGCTGCGCTCGAGAGCATCGCCTTCCAGAGTGCGGCGCTGCTGTCGGCCATGAACCGCGACGCGGTGGCTGCCGGTGCAGCGCCGGTGAGTGAACTGCGTGTTGACGGCGGGGCCTGTGTCAACAACCTGCTGATGCAGTTCCAGGCCGACCTGCTGGGCATTCCGGTGGTTCGTCCCACGGTGGTCGAAACCACGGCCCTGGGTGCGGCTTACCTGGCGGGCCTGGCCACGGGCCTGTGGCCCGATGAAGCCGCGCTGGCCTCGCAGTGGAAGGTGGAACGGGTGTTCGAGCCCACGCTGTCACGCGATGCCGCTGCCCAGCGCATGGCGCAGTGGGAACACGCGGTGAGGCAGGCTGTGGCGGCTTGAGCGGGTGCTGTGCGAGCCTTGCATGGGCTCTGCGTGGGCCCGGCAGTCGCCGTCGGCGCTACTCCGCGCCCGCGATGAAAAACTTGATGATGCCCTTGGCCACAAAGCCGATCAGGCCCACGCCCAGCGCCAGGAAGAGCACAAAGGTGCCGAAGCGCCCGGCCTTCGATTCGCGGGCCAGCTGCAGGATGATGAACGCCATGTACAGCATGAAGGCCGCGACCCCGAAGGTCATGCCAAACCAGGCGATCTGCTCTTCGTTGAAGCCCAGCATTCGTCAGTCGTCCGGCAGCACGATGTCGCGGTAGGCGTGCCAGCTGGCATGCGCGAGCCAGGGCACCACCACGATCAGGCCCAGCAGGGCGGTGAGCATGCCCACGAGCGTCAGGCCCATGATGATGGCCGCCCAGGCTGCCATCGTGGCGGGTGAGGCCAACACCGCACTCCAGCTCGTCACGATGGCGCGCAGCACACTGACCTTGCGGTCCAGCAGCACCGGAATCGCCACCACCGTGGACGCAAACATCGGTGCGGCCAGCAGCGCGCCCAGCACCAGCCAGACCTCGAAGACCCAGCCGGTGTCGTGCAGCGCCACGTAGCGCAGGAATTCGATGGGCCGGTGGATGGGCTGGTCGGCAAAGCTGGTGACAAAGGATGCCGATGTGACGACCCAGCCGGTACCCGCAAAGGCCAGCAGCACGCCGAAATGCACCAGGCGAGGGTCGTGCGCACGCCACAGGCGCAGGATATCGGCCATGCCCGGCGAACGGCCCTGCTCGAGTTCGCTGCTCACGGCATACAGACCCGTGGCCACGATCGGTGCCACGAAGAGGAACCCCGTGAAGGTGCCGGCCAGCAGCCAGAAGTCATCGTGGGCCCACCCCAGCAGCACGGCCCCGAACACTGTGCAGGCCAGCCCGTGCGCCAGCCCGGGCAGCGGGCAGCGGATGAGGTCTGCCAGGCCCTTTTGCAGCCACACCAGAAGCCTAGCCAGCTCGACTTCTCTGACGCGCAGCGGTAGGGTGGGTTTCATGCGTGCTTTCGGGGGCGTGCACCACGCTGCCCAACTCGGTGCGTGGGGAAATGCGTGCAGGCGGCGCGGCAGTGTAGGGGGGCGGTGCGCGCCAGACCTTGACGGAACGCAAGGCGCGCTGCACGCCAAATGCCAACTCCGTTGATCGCTGTCAACCGGCCCTCGCCAGCGTGCTCGTAGCCTGCGTGTCTTGAACGCTTGTTGAGGATTTGTCGAATGGCCAGTTTGGAATGGTCTGCAGCGCTGTCGTTGGAGCTGCCGGTGATGGACACCACACACCGCGAGTTTGTTGAACGGCTGGCGGCAGCGGAAGCCGCGCCAGCCGGGCAGCCGCAGCAGGACGCCTGGCAGGCGTTGATCGAGCACACCGAAGACCACTTCGGCCGCGAGGACCGCTGGATGCGGGACACCCACTTTGCCTCGGGCAATTGCCACAGCGTCCAGCACAAGGTGGTGCTGGACGTGATGCGGGAGGTCGGCGAGAAGGCCCGCGACGATGTCCACCTGATTGCGTCGGTGGCGCCTGAACTGGGGCGCTGGTTCACCCAGCATGCGCAGAGCATGGATGCGGCCTTGGCGCTGCACATGCGGCGCGTGGACTACGACACCCTCACAGGGCGCGTGGCCAGCCCCGGGGCGCTGCCCGACACCGCCATCTCCGGCTGCGGCTCAGCCGTCTGCGCGACGGCCGCCCACTGAGACCTCCGCATCCGCCGCCTCCAGCGCCAGCATCTCTGCGTCGCTGAAGCCGGCCTGCCGGCGTGCGTCCCGGTTGAAGGGCCCCCGCAGCCGCGGCGCGCGGTGTACACGGCACAGGTGGGCGTAGTGGCTGACCGGGTCCAGACCCTGCCGTTCGCACAGCCAGCGGTACCAGTGGTTGCCCACCGCCACATGGCCCACCTCGTCGCGCAGGATGACGTCGAGCACGGCCACGGCGTCGGCCTCACCGGCGACGGCCAGCCGCTGCTGCATGGGGGGTGTGGCGTCGAGGCCGCGGGCTTCCAGCGTGCGTGGCACCAGCGCCATCCGGGCCGTCACGTCGTCCCGCGTGCGTTCCACCATGTCCCACAGCCCGTGGTGGGCGTCGAAGTCGCCATAGGCATGGCCCCGTTGAGCCAGCCAGCCGCACACCAGCTGGAAGTGCAGGGCCTCTTCCCCGGCGATGCGCAGCCAATCCTGGTAGTAGGCCGTCGGCATGCCCGCGAAGCGCCAGGCCGCGTCCAGCGCCAGCCGGATGGCGTTCATCTCGATGTGGGCCACCGCGTGCATCAGCGCGGCCTTGCCCTCGGCGGTGTGGAGCGAACGCCGGGGCAGCCCCTGGGGCGGCACCAGGCGGGGCCTTTCGGGCAGGCCCGGAAAGCCCGAGGGCGTGGCCAGCGCAGCCTGGGTGTCCAGTTCCGCCAGCGAGGGTTCGGCCTGCTGCAGCGCCTGCTGCGCCAGCGCCTGCGCCGCCTGGGCCATGGCCTGGGTGTCGCTGCCCTGGAGGATCAGCCGTGCTGCCGTGCGCCATTCCATGGACGGGATTGTCGGGCTTGCGGGTGCGACCACGGCTGCGGTTGCGGGTGCGGGCCCTGCGGGGCAGGGCGGCTTCCTACAATGACGTGTTGACACGCCGGCCCGACGGGCCTTCTGCCAGGGGACCGCATGCCGATCTACGCCATCGACGACAAGACACCGCAGCTGCACGACACCGCCTGGGTGGCCGACAGCGCCACGGTGCTGGGCCAGGTGCGCCTGGGCGCTGGGGCCAGCGTCTGGTTCGGTGCCGTGCTGCGCGGCGACAACGAGTGCATCAGCATCGGTGAGCGCAGCAACGTCCAGGAAAACGCCGTGCTGCACGTGGACCCTGGCAAGCCCCTGCAGATCGGCAACGACGTGACCATCGGCCATCTGGCCATGCTGCATGGCTGCACCGTGGGCGACGGCTCGCTGATCGGCATCGGCGCGGTGGTGCTCAACGGCGCCCGCATCGGCCGTCGCTGCCTGGTGGGTGCTGGCGCGCTGGTCACCGAGGGCAAGGAATTCCCCGATGGTTCGTTGATCATCGGCTCGCCGGCGCAGGCCGTCAAAACCCTCAGCGAGGTGCAGCTGAAAGCGCTGCAGGGCTCGGCCGACGTCTACGTGGCACGCGCGGCCCACTTCAAGCAACACCTGCGCCGAATCGCCTGAGCAACCCGAGCCGCCCATGGATGAACTTCATCGCTTTCACTTCGACGGCCTGCCCGTGCGCGGCATGCTGGTGCGGCTCGACGCCAGCTGGCAAGACCTGCAGCGCCGGCGCGAGCCGCTGCATGGCGGCACGGGCGCCTATGCCGAGCCGGTGCGGCGCCTGCTGGGCGAGATGTCGGCAGCCTGCCTGCTGATGCAGGCCAACATCAAGTTCAACGGCGCCATCATCCTGCAGATGCACGGTGACGGGCCGGTCAAGCTGGCCGTGGCCGAGGCCCAGCCCGACCTGCGCTTCCGCGCCACCGCCAGCGTGCAGGCCGATGTGCCGCCCGAGGCCCGCCTGGAGGCGATGCTGAATGTGAACGGCAAAGGCCGCTGTGCCATCACGCTGGACCCTCGAGACCGTCAACCCGGCCAGCAGCCCTACCAGGGTGTGGTGCCGCTGCATGGTGATCAGCGCGAGCCGCTGCAGGCGCTGGCCGAGGTGCTGGAACACTACATGCTGCAGAGCGAACAGCTGGACACCCGGCTGGTGCTGGCTGCCAATGACCAGGTCGCCGCCGGGCTGCTGATCCAGCGCATGCCGGTGCAGGGTGAGGCCAACCTCGAAGGGCGCAGCCCGCGCAACGAAGACGACATCGGCCTGTCGGAAGGCTTCAACCGCATCGCCCATCTGACGGCCAGCCTCACGCGCGAGGAGCTGCTGACGCTGGATGTCGACACCATCCTGCGCCGCCTGTACTGGCAGGAGGCGCTGGTCCGCCAGGTGCCGCAGCACCCGCGCTTTGCCTGCACCTGCTCAGCTGCGCGGGTGAAGAACATGCTGCGCGGGCTGGGGCGCGAGGAAGTTGACAGCATCGTGGCCGAGCGCGGCGATGTGGAGGTGGGTTGCGAGTTCTGCGGACAGCAGTACCGCTTCGATGCCGTCGACGTGGGTGAACTCTTCACCCCCGCGGCCGATCACCCGCCGGGTTCTGGGGCGGTGAACTGAGTCGTTGGGGTAGTCGCCGACGCTGTCGGCAGCACCAACTTCACCGCTGACCAGGCCGCCTGCAGCCGGTCGTCGCCATGGCCGGCGATGTCCACCCACCTCAGCCCATGTGCACGCAGGTGCCCGCGCAGCTGGTGGTCCACCGCGGCCCTGACCGCCTCACCGTCGCGCTGCAGGCCATCGGCTTCCCACGGCAGGTCGGGCGACAGCAGCAGCGTCAGCGTGTGCTCGGCCTGCAGGCGCAGGGCCCAGGGCAGCAGGCCCGTGTCGCCAAAGTAGTGGACGCTGTAGACGGCCGTCATCAGCGGCGTGGTGTCGCAGACCGTGACCGGCCAGGCCCGGCGCGATGCCTCGATGCGCTGCTGCTGCGTCTCGGCGATGGCGCGCTGCTCGGCGGCCTGGGGTGTGCGCCCCTGGGTCTGGCACCAGCTGCGCAGCCACTCGTCGACACAGCCGACGGGCCAGCCATGGTGGCGCAGTGTGTCGGCCAGCCCGTGGGCGAGCGCCGTCTTGCCGGTGCATTCCGCACCCAGCAGGGCAATGCTCAGGCCCGGTTCAGTCACGCGGCGCCGCCTGCCGAGACCATGCCCGCCAGCCGATCCAGGACAAGACGGCAAACAGCCCGTAGAGCACGGCCGTCAGCCACAGGCCCTTGTAGGCAAACAGGGCGACGCTGGCGACATTGACACCCAGCCACACCAGCCAGTTCTCCACCCGCTTGGCGGCCAGCAGCAGCTGGCCTGTCACGCTGGCCACGGTGGGCGCAGCGTCGGCAAAGGGCACGTCGCTGTCGGTGGCGCGCTGCAGCAGCAGGCCCAGCGCCGGCCAGGCGGCCAGGGTGAGCGCCGCCGCGCGCCAGCGCTCGCGGGTGCTCATCCACTGCACGCCGCGGTGGCTGTCCTGCGCCGCGGCGGCAGCGCGGTGCCACTGCCACCAGCCCCAGCAGGCCACACCGATGAAAAACACCTGCAGCCCGGCTTCGCCGTACAGCTTGCTGGCGGCAAACAGCACCCCGTAGCAGGCCGAGGCCAGGATGGCCAGCGGCCAGGCCCATACCTTGACCCGCAGGTTCCCCAGCACCATGGCCAGTGACAGGGCCACTGCCACCAGTTCGATGGCCGTGACGGGGCTGCCCAGCAGCGAGAACTGTGGTTGCAGCCAGGAGGAGGCGGCGTCGATCAGGGCGTCGAGCACGGCGTGGACGGATGGGTAAGCGTGTGGCTGACTGCGCAGGCACGGGCGCAAGACCCGCTGCGGTACCGCCGCAGGCGCTCAGCGACGGCGGCCGTAGACCACCAGCAGCTCGTCGGGCTTGACCAAGCCCAGCTCGCTGCGCGCCTTTTCCTCGACCAGTTCCAGGCCGTCGCGCAGATCGGCCAGTTCGGCCTGCACCTGGGCGTTGCGGGCCAAGGCCTGCTGGTTGGCCGCGAGTTGCGCATCCAACTTTTGTTGCAGCGCTTTCACTTCGAACAGATTGCCCTTGCCGAAAGCCAGGTCGTACCACACCAGGCCAATCAGCAGGCTGAGGACGACGGTGACCAGACGCATGGGCAATGTCCGAAGGGGCAGGTGACGGGCGGCGTGACGGGCGGGTGTCAGCCGCGCAGGTTGTAGAAGGCGGCCAGACCCGGGTATTGTGCGACGTTGCCGAGGTCTTCCTCGATGCGCAGCAACTGGTTGTATTTGGCGATGCGGTCGCTGCGGCTCATCGAGCCGGTCTTGATCTGCCCAGCGTTGGTGCCGACCGCGATGTCGGCGATGGTGGAATCTTCGGTTTCGCCCGAACGGTGGCTGATCACGGCGGTGTAGCCGGCACGCTTGGCCATCTCGATGGCGGCAAAGGTCTCGGTGAGGGTGCCGATCTGGTTGATCTTGATGAGGATCGAGTTGGCGATGCCCTTGTCGATGCCTTCCTTCAAGATCTTGGTGTTGGTGACAAACAGGTCGTCACCCACCAGCTGCACCTTCTTGCCCAGGCGCGCCGTCAGGTGGGCCCAGCCGTCCCAGTCGCCTTCGTGCATGCCGTCCTCGATGCTGATGATCGGGTACTTGTCGCACCAGGTGGCCAGCATGTCGGTCCATTCGGGGGCCGTCAGCTGCAGGCCTTCACCTTCCAGGTGGTACTTCCCGTCCTTGAAGAATTCGCTGGCCGCGCAGTCCAGGCCGATGGCGATCTGCGTGCCGGCGGTGTAGCCGGCCTTGTCGATGGCCTCCAGGATCAGCTGAATGGCCGCCTCGTGGCTGGCCACGCTGGGCGCAAAGCCGCCTTCGTCACCCACGGCGGTGCTCATGCCCTTGCCGTCGATGATCTTCTTCAGCGCGTGGAAGACCTCGGCGCCATAGCGCACGGCCTCGCGGAAGCTGGGGGCCCCGACGGGGATGATCATCAGCTCCTGCAGGTCAAGGTTGTTGTTGGCGTGGGCGCCGCCGTTGATGACGTTCATCATCGGCACGGGCATCTGCACGGCGCTCATCCCGCCAAAGTAGCGGTACAGCGGCAGGTTGGTTTCCTCGGCGGCCGCCCGCGCGGTGGCCATGCTGACGGCCAGCATCGCATTGGCGCCCAGCCGGCTCTTGTTCTCGGTGCCGTCGAGTTCGATCAGGGTCTTGTCCAGGAAGGCCTGCTCGGCGCTGTCCAGGCCCAGCACGGCTTCGCTGATCTGCGTGTTGATGTGCTCCACCGCCTTCAGCACACCCTTGCCCAGGTAGCGGGACTTGTCACCGTCGCGCAGCTCGATGGCTTCGCGGCTGCCGGTGGAGGCACCCGACGGCACGGCCGCACGGCCCATCACGCCGCTTTCCAGCAGCACTTCGCATTCGACGGTGGGGTTGCCGCGGCTGTCGAGGATTTCTCGGCCGACGATGTCAACGATGGCGCTCATGGATCAACAACTTTCGAAGGAATGGGAAAGGGGGTGTGCGTGGTGCAGGGGAAATGGGGTCCCGGTAGTAAGGCAGGGTGCGTGCGTCGGAGTGTCCGTGTGTCCGTGTGTCAGGGCGCAGCCTCAACCCCTTCGACCACCACCATGTCAAACACCGCAGTTGCACCGGCGCGCAACGCTCTGGCCGCAGTGTATTCCGGGCTGTGGTACATCGCCTGGGCCGCTTCCAGGCTAGGGAAGCGCAGCACCGTCAAGCGCGGAGGGTTCCACTGGCCCTCCAGCACCGCGAGGCGCCCGCCCCGCACCAGGTACTCGGCATCAAAGGCCTTGGCTGCGGCGGGTGCTGCCGCCATGTAGGCCTGGAAGCGCGCCGCGTCGGTGATCTGGGATTGCACGATCAGGTAGGCGGCTGGCATACGGCAGTTCCAGGCGGGCGGTTGACGGGGTGCGGTTGGCCGGCGTTGCTGGCTTTCAGCAGCTGAAGTCGTTTTCCAGCAGCGGCTGGCGCTTGACGACCTGGTCAATCGCGACGAGCTGCTCCAGCAGCGCGCGCATGTGTTTCAGCGGCACGGCGTTGGGGCCATCGCTGAGCGCGTTGGCTGGGTCAGGGTGGGTCTCCATGAAGAGGCCGGCCACACCCACACCCACACCCGCACGGGCCAGCACGGGCACAAACTCGCGTTGCCCACCGCTGCTGGTGCCCTGGCCGCCCGGCAGCTGGACGCTGTGGGTGACGTCAAACACCACCGGCGCCTTCGTCTCGCGCATGATCGCCAGGCTGCGCATGTCGGAGACCAGGTTGTTGTAGCCGAAGCTGGCGCCGCGCTCGCAGGCCATGAAGTTGTCGTCGGGCAGGCCGGCTTCACGGGCGGCAGCGCGCGCCTTGTCGATGACATTCTTCATGTCATGCGGCGCCAGGAACTGGCCCTTCTTGATGTTCACCGGCCGGCCGCTCTGGGCCACGGCACGGATGAAATCGGTCTGGCGGCACAGGAAGGCCGGCGTCTGCAGCACATCGACGACCGCGGCCACCGCCGGTATCTCCGCCTCGCTGTGCACATCGGTCAGCACCGGCACACCCAGTTCGCGGCGCACCGCGGCCAGGATCTCCAGGCCGCGTTCCATGCCGGGGCCCCGGAAGCTGGTGCCGCTGGAGCGGTTGGCCTTGTCGTAGCTGCTCTTGAAGATGAACGGTATGCCCAGTTCGCGCGTGATGTCACGCAGGTGGCCGGCCACGTCCATCTGCAGCTGTTCACTTTCGACCACACACGGGCCGGCGATCAGGAAGAACGGCTTGTCCAGGCCGACGTCAACACCACACAGCTGCATGCTCAGGCCACTTCCACGGCACGGGGGTTGCGGCTGCGCTGGTGATCCAGGGCGGCCTTGACATAACTGATGAACAGAGGGTGGCCCGCCCAGGGCGTGCTCTTGAACTCAGGGTGGAACTGCACACCGACAAACCAGGGGTGCTCGCTGCGCGGCAGCTCGACGATCTCGGTGAGCTTCTCGCGCTGGGTGAGGGCGCTGATCACCAGGCCGGCGTCCTGCAGCTTGTCCAGGTAGTTCACATTGGCTTCATAGCGGTGGCGGTGCCGTTCGGTGACCACCGCGCCATAGATGTCGTGCGCCAGGGTGCCGGGTTTGACATCGGAGCTCTGGGCGCCCAGGCGCATGGTGCCGCCCAGGTCGCTGCTGGCGCTGCGCTTCTGGATGCTGCCATCGCGGTCTTGCCACTCTTCGATCAGCGCGATCACCGGGTGCTCGCAGCCGGGTGCGAATTCGGTGGAGTTGGCGCCCTTCAGGCCCACCACGTTGCGGGCAAACTCGATGGTGGCCACCTGCATGCCCAGGCAGATGCCCAGGTAAGGGATGCGCTGTTCGCGCGCAAAGCGCACGGCGGCGATCTTGCCTTCCACGCCGCGCTGTCCAAAGCCGCCAGGCACCAGGATGGCGTCGAAGGCGGCGAGCTGGGCCACGTTGTCGGCGCTCAGCGTCTCGGCGTCGACGTAGTCGATCTCGACCTTCGCGTGGTTGTGGATGCCTGCGTGGCGCAGCGCCTCGTTCAGCGACTTGTAGGAATCCGACAAGTCGGTGTACTTGCCGCACATCGCGATCTTCACGGTGGCCTGCGGGTTCTGCACCGCATGCACCAGTGAATCCCAGCGTTTGAGGTCAGCCGGGCGGGTGAGCAGCTGCAGCTTCATCACCATCAGTTCGTCCAGGCCCTGTTCGTGCAGCACCCGCGGCACCTTGTAGATGGTGTCGACGTCGGGCATGGAAATCACCCCATGCGGCGGCACGTTGGTGAACAGGCTGATTTTTTCGCGTTCGTCGTCGGGGATGGTGCGGTCGGCGCGGCACAGCAGGGCGTCGGGCTGGATGCCGATCTCGCGCAGCTTCTGCACGGTGTGCTGGGTGGGCTTGGTCTTCAGCTCGCCGGCAGCGGCGATCCATGGGACGTATGTCAGGTGCACAAAGGCCGTGTTGCCCGCGCCGGCCTTGAGGCTCATCTGGCGCACGGCTTCCAGGAAGGGCAGGCTTTCGATGTCGCCCACCGTGCCACCGATCTCGACGATGGCGACATCCACCTTGTCACCGGCACCCCGGCGCACAAACTCCTGGATCTCGTTGGTGACGTGCGGGATGACCTGCACCGTCTTGCCGAGGTAATCGCCGCGGCGTTCCTTCTCGAGCACGGTCTTGTAGATCTGGCCGGCGGTGAAGTTGTTGCTGCGTGTCATCCGCGTGGTGATGAAACGCTCGTAGTGGCCGAGGTCGAGGTCTGTTTCGGCACCGTCGTCGGTGACAAACACCTCGCCATGCTGGAACGGGCTCATCGTGCCCGGATCGACGTTGAGGTAGGGGTCCAGCTTGATCAGCGTGACCTTCAGGCCGCGTGATTCAAGGATGGCAGCCAGTGATGCTGCGGCGATGCCCTTGCCCAGAGAGGACACCACACCACCGGTGACGAAGACGTACTTGGTCATGTCAAGCATGGCACGCCCGGCAGTGGCCACGCTGAAAACCTGGCGCGGAACTGCGCTGAAGGCGGTGGCTGCCAAGAATGCCCAGGGGGTAAAGCCAGATTATAGGCGCGCGGCCCCTGCCGCCGGCTGGCCCGGCATCGGGCGAAGCCCCAGGGTGGGCACGTGCCTTCAAGCGCTACCCTCTGTTCCTTTGCTGGTACACGCTGGAGTCAATACCCATGGCTGGATGGTCTGCGACACGGTTTTCTTCACTGCGGCATCGCCGTTGGCCGGTGGGGTGGCTGGTATTGCCGGCTGCGCTGCTGTCGGCCTGTGCGCAGGCCCCATCCAGCCCTCCCGCGCCCAGCTGGCCGCCCGAGGCCGCGCCCGCCGTGGTTGCCTGCCCTGACGGCGTGCCGGCGGGTGCACGCTGCTGGCGTGGCACGGATTCCGCACGTGCCCCTTACCTGATCGTGATGCCCGAGCGCTGGAGCGGTGTCCTGGTGGTGCACGCTCACGGCGGGCCATTCCTGGGTGCACCCACCGACGCCCGCGCCAATGAGGACATCAAGCGCTGGGCCATCACCGTGCGCGAAGGCCATGCCTGGGCCGGCTCCGTCTTTCGGCAAGGAGGCTTTGCAGTGACCACGGCCGCCGAAGACACTGAACGGGTGCGCCGCATTTTCAACGAGCACGTGGCCAAGCCGCGCCGCACGCTGCTGCATGGCCAGAGCTGGGGCGCGATGGTGGCCACCCGCGCGGCCGAGCTCTACCCCAAGAGCTGGGAAGGCATGCTGCTCAGCAGCGGTGTGGTGGCAGGCACGGCCACCTACGATTTCCGCCTGGACTTGCGCGCGCTCTACCAGCACCTGTGCAACAACCACCCGCGCCCTGACGAGCCGGCCTACCCGCTGTCAAGCGGCCTGCCCACCGATTCCAAGCTGACGGGCGCTGACGTCACTGCTCGCGCACAGGAGTGCCTGGGCCTGCGCACGCCGGCCGCCCAGCGCACCGCGGAACAGCAGCAGAAGATCAAGACCATCGTCGATGTCATCCGCATCCCGGAGTCGTCCATCCAGGGCCACCTGAACTGGGGCACCTTCACGCTGCGTGATGTGGTTCAGAAGAGCGGTGGCAGCCCCTTCGGCAATGTGGGCGTGCGCTACGCCGGTTCCAGCGACGACGCGGCCCTGAACGCCCGCATCCTGCGCTTTGCACCAGACGCCGAGGCCCGTCGCCGCTTTGTGGCCGATGTGGAACACAGCGGGCGTTTTGCGATGCCGGTGCTCAGCACCCATGGCATCAGTGACAGCACGGTGTTTGTCGAAGGCAGCGACACCTTGCGTCAGCGCATGCAGGCGGCCGGCAATGGCGGCCGGCTGGTGCAGACCTATGTGCAGTCCGGCGAGCACAGCTACCTGGGTGACGCCACCTACCCGCCGCTGTTCGAGGCGCTGCTGAACTGGGTGGAAAAGGGCGAGAAGCCCAGCCCTCAGGGCATCCACCAGCGCTGCCTGCAGCGCCAGGCCAGTGCGCCGGCCGAATGCCGCTTCGTGCCTGACTATGTGCCCAAGCCCCTGGCCACGCGGGTGCCGGTGCGCTGAGGTCTGCAGTGGGTGCCCGACGCAGGCGCCGGGTTGCGCCGGCTTTACGCGGCGGCGGGCGCGCTGGCTTGCCAGCGCAGCACGCCGTCCGCGCCGCGTGTCTGCGTCGCCTCGCCGCGCTTGACCAGGTAATTCAGGTGGGCCACGGCCTCGCCCGTGGCCATGCCCAGCAACTCACTGCCTTCGTCGATGCTGCGGGCAAACAGCGCGCCAAAACAATCGATGGCGCGTTGCGGCTGCACCAGCCGCTGACGCAGGCGCGTCAGGCCCTTGTCGTGCCCGCGTGACAGGCGGTCCAGCCGCGCGTGCAGGCCGATGAAGGGCTCGCCGTGGGACGGCAGCACCGTCACCGTGTCCGGCACCGTCTGGCGCAGGTGGTCGATGGAGGCCAGCCATTCGCCCAGCGGGTCGGCGTCGGGTTCGGTGGGGTAGACCGACACGTTCGACGAGATCTTGGGCAGGACCTGGTCGCCCGAGATCATCAGACCCAGTTCCTCGCTGACCAGGCAGGCGTGTTCCGGTGAATGCCCGCGGCCCACGATGACCCGCCAGCGGTGGCTGCCGATGGTCAGCGTCTGCCCGTCAACCAGGCGCCTGAAGCTGTCGGGCAGTGCGTGGATGAACTTGCCAAAACCGCCGAAGCGGGCGCGGTAGGCGTCCAGCGCCTCCTCGGTCCAGCCGCAGCTGCGGTAGAAGCGCAGGGCGTCATCGGGCGCCTCGCGGCCGGTGTCGGCCGTCAATGTCCGGCACATCAGGTATTCCTCGCGCGTGATCCACAGCCGCGCGTCGAACTTGCGGGTCAGCCAGCCGGCCATGCCCATGTGGTCGGGGTGCATGTGGGTGGCCAGCACGCGGGTCACCGGCAGGCCGCCGAGTGGGCCATCCGCTGACAGCAGCTGCCGCCAGGCCGCCAGCACTTCCGGCGTCTGGGTGCCGGTGTCGACGATGGCCCAGCCGTCGCCGTCGCGCAGGGCCCACAGGTTGATGTGGTTCAGCGCAAAGGGCAGCGGCATGCGCAGCCACAGCACGCCGGGGCGCAGTTCCAGCGCCGAGCCCAGCGCCGGTGGCGAACCGAAAGGGTAGTGCAGGGCCGGCGGGTCAGCGGTCGGGGCGTCGGCCGTGGCGGCGATCGAGGCGTCAGGGTTCATGCGCTGCATTGTGCGCGGCGGGCCGCGCCCGCGCTGTCGCGTAGAGTGCAGCCCAGCCATGTTGACGCCCCACCCGAACCCCTGGCGCCTGTCCGTCGCCCCGATGATGGACTGGACGGACCGCCATTGCCGCTACTTTCACCGCCTGATCACCCGCCACACGCGCCTGTACACCGAGATGGTGACCACCGGTGCGCTGCTGCACGGCGACCAGCCCCGCCACCTCGACTTCGACCCTGTGGAGCACCCGGTGGCCCTGCAGCTGGGGGGCAGCGAACCCGATGACCTGGCGGCCTGCGCGCGCCTGGCCGAGCGCTGGGGCTACGACGAGGTCAATCTCAATTGCGGCTGCCCCAGCGAACGGGTGCAGCGCGGTGCCTTCGGGGCCTGCCTGATGGCCGAACCCGACCTGGTCGGCGACTGCGTGGCCGCCATGCGCGACGCCTGTTCGCTGCCCGTCACCGTGAAGCACCGCATCGGCATCGACCGCATCGAGAGTTATGCCTTCGTCCGCGACTTTGTCGGCACCGTGCACCGGCGGGGTGGCTGCGAGGTCTTCATCGTCCACGCCCGCAACGCCTGGCTGCAGGGCCTGAGCCCCAAGCAGAACCGCGAAGTGCCGCCGCTGCGCCACGCCTGGGTGCT
>JAJTDE010000212.1 GCA_021298085.1 Rubrivivax sp. | reverse complement strand
GCACGCGCGGTGCTGGGCCTCTGGCCGTCGCCGAGACCGGGGAGGCAAGACGCAAGGGCGCCGGGCGGGGAGGGGGATCGCCCGGGCTGCAGGATGCGCAGCAACCGAAGGCCGGGGAGACCCCGCCCGGCGGGCGAAGCCGAATCCCTTGCGGCGCGCTAGGGGCAGCGCCCCTTAGCCGGGCAACCGAAGCCTGGGAAACCAGCGGCGCCAGCCGCCTACCCCACCCCTGCCATCGGCTCAACCGTTGGCACCGGCCGCGTCAGGGGGCGGAATCGAATGACCGAGACCGAAGGGCTCGGGGAGCGCAGCGACTGAGCACCCGGTCGGCCTGCGCGCAGCGCTGGCCGGGACGCCAGTGAACCCAAACGGCCTCGTGTTCGACGCATACGGAAGGTCACACGTTGAGCTGTTCACGACCGCCAGCTGATCGGGTATCCTGAGATCCACGGCTGACTGAGCCCAACCTGTTCCCGGGTTAAAGCAGTCATGTTTTTGCCGCCACCGAACGGACTTCAATCCGCGTCGATGCGTAATCGGGAACCTTCGACGACACACGATTGGAGTGCCGTATGGCCGCTATTCCTCTGTGCGAGGCAGCTCTCGCTGAACTGAAGAAGTCACTGCTCGACGATTTCGATGACGTCAAGTCATCACACATCACCGAGGCGCTCGCCGCAAGCATGGGCTTTCGTACCCACGCAGCCCTCAAGGCGGCAATGACGGGCCCGGAACCAGACCGCGCTTTCTACCTACTCGATTCGTCCCGCTTCTTGGCGCGACTTGTCGATTTCGGATATCGAATCGACCCTAAAACTTCGGACTTCGATTTCGAGTTGTGGCACGTAGGCAAGGTGGTCGTCTCGACAGTGCCCGAGTCTGCCTACGAAATTGAATACAAGACGGCACGGCAGAAGGCCTGGCGCAACCTGATGGTGCTCACGATCAACGTTGCCCTCGAGCGCAAGCTCTTCACATTGCGACCCGGGGACAACCGCCTCGCGGGCCCTGACATTGGCGGCGGAGCACTGTTTGACTTCACTCTCCCAAGCGGTCTACCGGTGCGCGGATATGTGTCAGACGCAGGTTCCCATGAACTGAACATCCATGCGGCCGTGAATCCGATCGGCAATGGAGTCCGCGCCGGCAATGCCAGTTTTGCCGCAGGCGACGCTGTAGCGCTGGGTTGGCTAGAGCGCGAACGAGGAGCTTGGCTCCAGAGTTCTGACACAAGGTTCCATTGCCGCAATGCCTTGCTAAGTCAACTGGCGGCAATGCATGTCGAGCCGCACGGTTTTGGAGACAGGGGCCGAGTCATCCTGTGAGCAGCACCTAACAGACGGGCAGATGCGAGCACTGCCCTTACCTTCGGCATCCGGCATGTAAACCGCAGCTTTAAAGCTCAGGTCGCGGGCGGCGCGCGATCACCCGGCCGGGTAGCGCGCAGCGTTGGCCGGGGCGCCAGGACTCTCAACCATCGTTGTCCTTACTATTGCCCCCAAGCGAGCGATGCGAGGTCATTCGCAAGAGGGGACTCCGGAACCAACCCGTTGAAGCTGTATAAAACCACATATAGACTGTCCTGATGATCCCCGCCATCGCTCTGCGCCAATCCTCCTTTTTGGAGACGTGTCCCATCACAGCAGCAGTTGAAGCACTGGCCAATGCAGGCGGCGTGGACGAGCGCGGAGCCATCTTCACCAAGCGGGAAGTGGTCGATTTCATCCTCGACCTGTGTGGCTACACCGCTGACCGGCCCCTGCACCAGCTACGTGTGCTCGAACCGTCCTTCGGGGGCGGCGACTTTCTGTTGCCGGCCATCGACAGGCTGCTCAGCGCTTGGCGGTCATCCGGAAAACCGGGCGATCCGCTGAACACCCTGAAGGGGTGCATTCGAGCCGTCGAACTCCACCGCGGAACCTTCACACGGACCCACGCCGCTGTCATCGCCCGCCTGGTCGGCGAGGGCATAGCCGCCAGAGCTGCAACAGCGCTCGTCGACGAGTGGCTGGTGTTCGGTGACTTTCTCCTGGCGGATCTGGACGAAGGGTTCGACCTGGTCATCGGCAATCCCCCATACGTCCGCCAAGAGTTGATCCCCGATGTGCTGATGGCCGAGTACCGCGCGCGATACAGCACGATCTATGACCGCGCCGATCTGTACGTTCCGTTTATTGAGCGTTCGCTGCGGCTGCTGGCACCACGCGGCGTACTCGGCTTCATCTGCGCCGACCGCTGGATGAAGAACCGCTACGGGGCTCGCCTGCGGTCCCTGGTGGCCGATGGATATCACCTGCGGGCCTACATCGACATGACCGACACACCGGCGTTTCACACCGATGTGGTCGCATACCCAGCCATCACCGTCATTGCACGAGAGAACGGCGCAGCAACCCGCATCGCGCACAGACCGGCCATCGACTCAGTGAGCCTGGGCAGGCTGGCGAAGTGCTTCGCGGCAAAGAATCTGCCAGACAGTGCAGAAGACGTTCGCGAGATCTCAGCGGTCACTGCGGGCGAGGAGCCCTGGATCCTTGACAGCTCTGACCAGATGCAGCTGCTGCGCCGCCTGGAGCGTGATTTCCCAGCGCTCGAAGACACCGGCTGCAAGGTCGGCATCGGTGTTGCGACGGGCGCTGACAAGGCGTTCATCGGCCCGTACGAAGCCCTTGACGTCGAAGACGACCGCAAGCTGCCGCTGGTCATGACGCGCGATATCCAAACCGGGCGGGTCGAATGGCGAGGATCCGGAGTCATCAACCCCTTCAACGATGGCCCTGGATCCGGACTGGTCAACCTGGACGACTACCCACGCATGAAGCGCTATCTGGAGGCTCGCAAGGCGGATATCGCCGGTCGCCACGTGGCCCAGAAGTCGCCAGCGAACTGGTACCGCACGATCGATCGGATCACGCCTTCCCTGGCCAGCCGGCCCAAGCTGCTCATTCCGGACATCAAGGGACAGGCGCAGATCGTGTTCGAGGACGGCAAGCTCTACCCCCATCACAACCTGTACTTCGTGACCTCCGACGAATGGGACTTGAAAGCCTTGCAAGCCGTGTTGCTGTCGGCGGTCACCAAGCTGTTTGTTGCGAGCTACTCAACCAAGATGCGCGGTGGATTCCTGCGGTTCCAGGCGCAATACCTGCGCCGAATCCGGCTGCCAAAGTGGTCTGACGTTCCCGATGCCTTGCGGCGCGATCTCAGGGATGCCGCAGAGGCCTTGGACACCGCAGCCTGCGATCATGCGGTTTTCAGACTCTACAAGCTGACCCCCGCAGAGAGAGCTGCCATCGGCGGGAACAGCGCATGACAGGACATGGCCCTCGACCTCGCGGACTACGAACGCAAAAGTACGGAAGCAATTAAGGCCTTCTGGGGTAACCGCGAGAAGGCGCGCCAGAAACAGGCCCTGGCCGGCAAAGCCGATCAGGGTGAGCGTGCCGGGGTCACTGCCGGCAAGAACATGGATGGCTTTGTCGATCTCATGATCGACATCGTCAAGGCCAACGGCCTGGGCCACGCCAAGATTCACCAGAAACGCGCGGTCCTGACGCTACCCGGGTACTTCCGGCCGACCAAGCTGTGGGACATCCTGGTGATTCATGAGGGCCGCCTTATTGCCGCGATCGAGCTCAAAAGCCAGGTCGGCCCATCTTTCGGCAACAACTTCAACAACCGGACTGAGGAAGCGATCGGCACCGCACACGATTTGTGGACGGCATACCGTGAGGGTGCGTTCGGCAAGCAGGTGCGCCCCTTCGTGGGCTGGCTGATGCTGGTGGAGGACGCGGCTGGCTCAAGGATGCCCGTGCGCGACAGCTCGCCCCACTTCCCCGTCTTCAAGGAGTTCCAGGGGGCGTCCTACCTGAAGCGCTACGACGTTCTATGCCAACGCCTGATGCAGGAACAGCTCTACAGCACCGCAGCCTTGATGACCTCGCCGCGCACCGGCGCTGCACCTGGAACCTACGGTCAGATGTCCGACATGACAAGCTTCAAAACATTCGTCACCAGTCTGGCGGGTCACGTTGCATCAGAAGCAGCGAGAGATGCTTGAGCCGGCGTCCTTCGAGCTAGCTAACGGCGAAAAGACGCAGACTGTGCAGAGCAAAACCGCAAGTGCAGCGTGAGACGGAGAGAACATCGCATGATCCCCGACTACCAGTCCCTGATGCGCCCCGTCTTGATCTGCGCCGCGGCCGGCGAGACCAGGATCGGCGACACCGTCGACAAACTCGCCGACCAGCTTGCCCTGGCGCCGGAGGAACGTGCGGAACTGCTGCCCAGCGGTAAGCAAACCCGGTTCGCGAACCGCGTGAACTGGGCCAAGGCCTACCTGGCCAAGGCCGGCCTGGTGGAGAACACGCGCCGAGGCTACTTCCGCATCACCCCGCGCGGTCAGGCCGCGCTGGCGGATGTCACCGCCACGATCAACAACGCCTACCTCGACCAGTTCAAGGAGTTCCAGGACTTCAAGGCCAAGGTCAACGAGGCCGACGGCCCGGCATCAGGCTCGGCCGCAGCGCCCCAGCCGGTGTCCGCACCCTTCGGCGCCCCGGTGGACACCGAGACGCCCGACGAGGCCCTGCGCGAGGCCCA
This sequence comes from Rubrivivax sp., assembly GCA_021298085.1. Lineage (GTDB taxonomy): Bacteria > Pseudomonadota > Gammaproteobacteria > Burkholderiales > Burkholderiaceae_C > Rubrivivax. The sequence goes on along the minus strand of JAJTDE010000212.1, from coordinate 1,425 downwards.
CGCCGCCATCACCGGCGCCCTGGCCGCTGACCTGCTGGACCGCGTGCGCAAGGCCACGCCGGCCTTCTTCGAGAAGCTGATCGTCGAGCTGCTGCTGGCGATGGGCTACGGCGGCACGTCAGAAGGCGCCGGCCGTGCGCTGGGCCAGAGCGGTGACGACGGCGTCGACGGCGTCATTGACCAGGACCCACTCGGCGTCGACCAGATCTTCGTCCAGGCCAAGCGCTACGCCGAAGGCAACAACATCGGCGCCGGTGCCATCCGCGACTTCTATGGCGCCCTGAGCCTTAAGAAGGCCCACAAGGGCATCTTCGTCACCACCTCAGCCTTCAGCCAGCCAGCGGTCGATACCGCACGCGGGCTCGGCTCGCGAATCGTGCTGATCGACGGCCTGCAGCTCTCGCGGCTGATGATCCGCTACAACGTGGGCTGTCGCGACGAAGACGTGTTGCACCTGAAGAAGGTGGACGAGGACTTCTTCGAGGGGTGAGGCGAGGTCACGGGCCGACGGGACCGACTGGAGATTCAGCGCTTGAACCGTGGCGTCCAGGACTCGATCAGCGCTGCTTCGTCTTCTTCTTCTTCAGCATCTGGCAGCTTGATGCTGTGAAGCACCGTTAGCGTCTTACCGTAGCGGCCGAGGCCGAGCACATCCTCGCCAATCGAAAGACTGCGCCTTCCCCCAAACCAATCCTGCAGGTTGGATGATTCTTCGACACGGGCAGCCTTCTTGACGTTGCTGCCGTCCTGGTTGAACGCGTGCGTAGCAGTTCCGCGCGGTACTGCTTCGTGCTTACGAAGCCGGTCAATGCCGCTGGCTTGCTTGAGGGCCTCCGACAGGAAGCAATGGTCGATTCGACTGCCGGCACTGATGATCACAGCAACCGGCTCCCGGGTGCACTGCGCGTAGCGGATCGCTGTCGCGTGCAACGAGGTCTTGCAGAGCGTGGCAAGCGATTCGATAGCGGCAAGCCCAACGCCTGCTTTCCCTAAAGCTGGGAAGAACAGGAATCTCGGCATCAGGAAGCCAGCGGCGAACCTGTCAGCCTCGACTTCGTACCGGTCCTTGGAGCTAAAGCCAGCGCGGGACTCGTGCATGCCGGATCCGCCCGGGATCACGGCATCCATGTGGCCAGGCAGGAAGAAGTGCCCCAGTTCGTGCCCGACGCTGAAGTTCTCGAACCCCTCGTTCTCCAGATGCGTCGCGTAAGCGATCGCGAATTCGTTTCCTCTGCGGACAAGCATGCCCGAAACACCGGCACTGCTCGTAGGCTTGGCAACGACTTCAATGTCCTTGCCACGCGCGAACGCCTTCGGATCGACGGGCAGGCTCCTGCCCGGCGTCAACTATCCTGAGCTGCGCATTGACTCATCGGAAATGCTACTCGTGCTGACCTGTTGCCTCACGTAGTTTGCTACCCGTCG
>JAJTDE010000211.1 GCA_021298085.1 Rubrivivax sp. | reverse complement strand
CCGGAGGAAAGCGAACACACCGGTCACAGCGCCTGCATCTCACCCACAGGAGAGCTGCTCTTTCGCCTTCCAAAGCAGGGCTTTGGCGTTGGGCTTCTTACCCTTGGTGAACGCACCTACGAATGGAGGCCGAGTGCGGTCTAACTTCACGATATGCAGCACATAAGACTGCCTACCCACCACCATGGCCGATACCCGCGTTCAGTTGGAAGTCGAAGACTGGGTCCGTACTGCCTGGATGCCAAGTACCTTCGGCCAGCGCTTTCGGCGAGAGCGCTTGCCACTTCGATCTGGTGGCAAGTTTGACTTTGATGCTGTTTCGGAAGACGACAAGATCATCGCTACGATCTCAACGAGCAGTTCACTGACTTCAGGTGGTAAGCATGGGGTCGGCAAGATGATGAAGCTGCGCTCCGACATGCTATTCCTGATCATGGCCCAGGCCGAGCGTCGATTGGTCGTGCTCACTGAGATGGACATGCACGAACGGTGCTTGGCCGAGGCCGCTGGCGGCCGGGTGCCTCCGGAGATTGAGTTCGTATTGGCCCAGATTCCAGGTGCTCTCAGAGGGCGCCTTGTCGTAGCTAAAGCGAAGTCATCCGCAGAGGTGGCGCCCCGGGGCAATGCCTAATCACTCATGCGGAGCGCCGACGGCAGGCGTCATGGAATCACCGCTGTCAGCGTTCGTGGGCCGAATACGCTCAGAGAACCAGCTTGGTCGTGACAGTCGAGACTGGCTACATCTCATTTGAGAATCCAGACCAGACAGCGAGGAACTTTCGGGAACAGCTGGAGGTCGCGCAGATCAGCCGCGATGAAATCGTCATCTGGAACATCGTTCCCTGGTACGTCGGAAACGAAGCCAGGACCCAGATCCGCCGCGTCCAAAGAGATGAGACAGCCCTCGGCACGCAGTACCTGCTGCAGTTGGTGAAGCTGCTGCCGAACCTTCGGTGCATCGTGCTGGTTGGTGGCGCAGCGAGGCGAGCGCATGTGATACTCAGCTGTCACCACCCGTCACCTCGTGCCATGAACTTACAACCATCGGCGAGGGCAGAGAACGTAGAAGTCTTTCGGTTCATGCGCATCAGCACGACATGACTCCGAACTGCGCGCTCATACTGACCCGCTACAGCAGGCGCTGTACGCCCGATACCGCGGCAACCGTCCTGGAACGCGGCTTCTCTGCTGCGAACCTTGCTCCCAGACGCGCACGATGGCACTCGCCGCACCCTGCACAGCCTGCAGGGGCACGCGTGGCCGTTCGGGGAGCTTGGATCATTCAGAACCCATCGCTATTGATAACGTCCTTTATCACACGTGTGAAGACAGCTAGGTTCAGTCCGCGCACCGAAGCAAATGACCGAGCTTCTCCAGCAGAACCTTCGCGAAGGCATCATCGCCGGTTTAGCCACTACCGTCCTAACGGACCGTGGATTGCGAGCGTCTGCGCTACTCTGACAAGTTAGCCGTCTGTCGGGCGGACGGAAGGCCGGCAGTAGTGCGGGCGACTGCAGCGCTCGCAACCGCTGCGTGATAGCGCGTACCTTCTCGTACGCGATCATCGGCGGCGGAGTTGACACCAGCTCATTGGTGGTTCATCGTCGCGGGTGCTCATGACAGGTCACTGTGACAGGCTTGATGATTTTGCGGATTGCACGGCCTCAGAAACCTTGCCAATCCTCGCCATGATCTCGGACGCAAAAAAGCGACCAGAACTCCATGTATTACATGGTTTATAAATAGCGCAGTGTGACATCGGGGGTTTTAGGCCATGGACGCCGTCGAGAAGATCCTGCGAAACGTCGGCCCGTGCCTCAGCACGGAGCTGGCCCAGCACCTGGTGGCCATGGAAGGGCTAAAGCCAGAAGCGGCTCGCAAGCGCATTTCCCGCACGATCCCTGGCGTAAAGAAGCTGGCTTATCTCCCGTTCCCTCGGAATGCGCGCTTTGTTTACCTGCAAGAGCAGTACGGTGCGCCTTGGTTCTGGGATGCGCTGGAGGAGGCGCTACTCGCCACGAGCCCCGCCTATGGCGGCGCCATTGCGGCGCTGCGCCAGCGCGGCGATCTGATGCCAAAGCCGCACTTCACGATCGCCTGCGGCTCGCCCCTGGCCCAGAAGCGCCACCTGGCGCCGCAAACTGTTCTCGACCGGCTCACAAAGGCCAAACTGCTCGAAGAGATCGATGTGCCTGGCATAGGCCCGTGCGTCGCCCGCGCGCAGAAACACGGCTACTACTCAGACCTCATCCCTAGGCTTCAGGCGCGCCTCGTAGTCGAAGACATCATGCTGAAGGCGGTACGCGGCTGGGCGCGCAGCCTGGGCCTCGTCAGCTACGACAAGGTCAAGATCCGCGATGAGGGCTCGGAGCTGCCGAAAGTCGGCACTTTCGGCTGGGATCTGTCGGCGCCCTCTTATCTCGGTGGCCTGGTCGAACGGGACAGCAGCGGCACGCCCAAACCAGGCTTTCTCGTGTGCGACATCGTGCTCGATCACAAGGTGACGGCTGCCGGCATCGCGCCATTCCTGCAGAAGTGCAAGACTCTGCGCCATCTCAAGAATGTGGGCCGTTGCCTCCAGCTATTCGTTGCCGAGAAGTACAGCTCGGAGGCCTTTCAACTGGCCAAGACCCAGGGAATCATGCCGGGCTCGCCAGCGACGCTTCTTGGAGAAGAGGTCGCCGAATCGTTGGTGCAGTTGAGCAAGGTTCTGCGCCAAGCGGCGGGCGTGCACGACGTGAAACTCTTCGATCAGCTGTTCAACGGCCTCAATCGCATCGAAGGCGCCGCCGCCAACCTGCGCGGCGCGCTCTTCGAGTTCTGGGCTGCCGAGGTCGTGCGCCAGAGCTTCAGCGCTCACATACGCATGAACCGGATGTTTGTCGACGGTGCGGACAAAGCCGAGGTAGACGTGCAGGCAACCGTGGCTTCCCGTGAGGTCCAGTTTTACGAGTGCAAGGGATATCAACCTGGCGGACTGGTGCCCGACGACGAAGTCGAGCGCTGGCTCGAAAGGCGCATTCCCCTGGTCTATAAGCAAGCGTTGGCCAACCCCGAGTGGAAGGGCCGAACCTTTCGCTTCGAGTGGTGGAGTACCGGCCGCCTATCCAGCGAGGCGATAGCGAAGATCGAAAAGGCCAAAGCGACGATCCGCCCTACGCGCTACACGATCAACTATGTCGATGCGGAGGGGCTAACGGCCCTGGCCAAGGACACCAATGACAGGGCGCTAATTGACGCGCTGCGTCAGCACTTCCTCGATCACCCGATGGCACAGATCGCACGGGCCGAGGCCAAACGGTTGCGCCTCCTAGACGCGGCTCTGCACGAAGTTGATGCGCCGAGGGAAGTGCGTTGAGAGTGATGCGCATACCGCGGACATGCTTCTTCACCCTTCGAAGAAGTCCTCGTCAACCTTCTTCAGGTGCAACACGTCCTCATCGCGGCACCCAACGTTGTAGCGAATCAGCAGCCGCGAGAGCTGCAGACCGTCGATCAAGACGATGCGCGAGCCGAGCCCGCGCGCGGTGTCGACCGCCGGCTGGCTGAAGGCCGAGGTGGTGACGAAGATGCCCTTGTGGGCTTTCTTCAGGCTCAGGGCGCCGTAGAAGTCGCGGATCGCGCCGGCGCCGATGTTGTTGCCTTCGGCGTAGCGTTTGGCCTGGACGAAGATCTGGTCGACACCGAGCGGGTCTTGGTCGATAACGCCGTCGACGCCGTCGTCACCGCTCTGGCCCAGCGCGCGCCCGGCTTCCTCAGAGGTGCCCCCGTAGCCCATGGCCAGCAGCAGCTCGACGATCAGCCTTTCGAAGAATGCCGGCGTAGCTTTGCGCACCCGGTCGAGCAGCTCGGCGGCCAGGGCGCCGGTAATCGCGGCGTGCGCCTTGCGCAGGGCCTCGTCTGGCGTCTCGGTGCCGGCGGGGCTGCTGAAGGGCGCCGATGTCTCCGCGGGAGATACCACGGCGGTGTCGCCGTCGGCCTCGTTGACCTTGGACTTGAAGTCCTGGAACTCCCTGAACTGGTCGAGGTAGGCGTTGTTGATCGTGGCGGCGGTATCCGCCAGTGCGGCCTGGCCGCGGGGCGTGATGCGGAAGTAGCCGCGGCGTGTGTTCTCCACCAGTCCGGCCTTGGCCAGGTATGCCTTGGCCCAGTTCACCCGGTTCGCGAACCGCGACTGCTTGCCGCTTGGCAGCAGCTCAGCGCGCTCGTCGAGGGTTAGGCCCACCTTGTTGGCCAGTTGCTCGACGGCGTCGCCGATCCGAGTCTCACCAACCGCCGCGCAGGCTAGGACGGGGCGCATGAGGCTTTGATAGTCGGGAATCATGTTGGATGTGCGCTATTGCCTATCGTTTGCCAATTAGGCTACAGCACGCGCCCGAATCACGTGCAGCACAGCGACCAGCGTCGATACCCTCGCGGGCGGAAAGATGCCCAGCGGCCCCTGCGAGTTGATATCCGTGAAGGGCGACTGAAACAGCCGATCCGCCTCCATCACACCGTTCAAAGTCAATTCCTGCACCACCAGCTCGATGAATTCGATCTGGTCAGGCGTCGCTGTCGATCCTGTCAACAGCTCACTGAACGCCTGCATTGCAGCCTCGCGGTCCAGGCCAACCAGCGAGCGGATGAACAGCCCCAGGCCCCGGCTCTTCTCCTTGGCCTCGTCAATCAGGGTCTTCGTGCCACCGGCCTCGGCTGGTTGCGCCGCAGGCGTTGCAGCGACAGGTGCGACTCGTGCTCCTTCAGGAACTGCCTGGCCTTCTCCCTGAACTTGCTCATGTTCAGGCCAGCCGTCACCTGCGGCAGGTCGATCTTGGTGGTCTCGCCAAGCTCGTCTTCGAAGTCGGTGTAGACCACCTTCTTCTGGCCCTTGGGAATCAGCTTCACCAGCGCGCGCAGGCGCCGGCGCACGGTCTCCAGCATCGGCACGGTGACGTCGTCCCACCACTCGTCGCCCGCGACGGCGCTGATCAGCATGATCTCGGCCTTGATCGCCGGAATCGCGGACTGGTCTTCCAACGCACTGGCGATGGCCTGGATCTTCTGCCGCAGGCCCGCGAATTCGGGCTTGGCTTGAAAAATGGAAAGCTGCGTGCGCAAGACCAGCATATCGAAGCGCTTGGCCTCTTCGTCTTCTTCCATCTGTTGCGATGGCAGGCCGGCGACGCGGTGGCCAAGTTCTGCATGGTCGTCATCGCTGAGCTGCTTCCACACCTCCGGCTTGACGTACTTCTCGACGAACTGGCGCTGCGGCCTGACGACAAAGTTGTCGAGGTTCATCGCCACGACTCGGGCGCGGAGCAACTCCGCTGTCTCATCCCGCAGTTGATCCTCGGTCGGGTGGCCGATGGCGGTCTTCGCAGGCCCCTCGCTGGCATGCGTGCCGTACTTCTGGCGCCTATCCAGCTCGGCGATCATTTCCAGCCGCGCCTTGAACAACCGGGTCGTCAGCGGCTCGCTCGACGATCCGTCCGAGGTGGCTGGGTTCTGGCTGAAGAACTCCAGGTTCTGGCAGAAGTCGAAGACGAAGAAGTTCTTTTTGTCCTCGCCCGGCCCGAACAGGTCCTTGCAGAGTCGTGTGCCGCGCCCCAGCATCTGCCAGAACTTGGTTTTCGATCGCACGACCTTGAAGAACACGAGGTTCACCACCTCGGGCACGTCGATGCCAGTGTCCAGCATGTCCACTGACACGGCGATGTGCGGCATCTTCTCCTTGGCCGAGAAGTCGTCGATGATGCTTTGCGCGTACTCGGTCTTGTACGTCACCACCCGGGCGAAGTGACCCTTGTACTGCGGGTAGTTGACGTTGAATCGGTCGGCGATGAAGTCGGCGTGGTCGTTGTTCTTCGCGAAGATGATGGTCTTGCCCAGGCGGTCACCGCCGGCCACTTTCTGGCCCTGGGTCATCAGCACTTCCAGCGCCTTGTCGACGGTGTCGATATTGAACAGCCACTTGTTCAGTTCTTGGGCGTCGACCTCGGTGGGGACGGTGCCGTCTTCGGTCCACTCCTTCGCATCCCACTCTTCCTTCTCTTCCTCGGTCAGGTCGTCGTACTTGATGCCCTGGCGCTGAAACTTCAGCGGCACCGAGATGGCCACGGGCGGCACCAGGTGGCCATCGGCCACGGCCTCGTCCAGCCCGTAGGCGTCGGTCGGCACGCCCGTTTCCAGGTCGAACAGGCCGTAGGTGTTTTTGTCGATTTCGTCTTTGGGCGTGGCCGTCAGGCCCACCAGCAGCGAATCGAAGTAATCGAAGATGGCCCGGTACTTCTGATAGACCGAGCGGTGGGCTTCGTCAATCACGATCAGGTCGAAGTGGCCCACGCCGAAGCGCCGCTGGCCGCCGTTGTTCGCTTCCATCGCCTCGTCGATCAGCCCCATCATCGTGGGGTAGGTCGAGACGAACACGCGCCCCTCGGTGTGCTTGTCGGTCACCAGGTTCACCGGCGCCGAGTCGGGCAGGTGCGCCTTGAAGGCGTTCACGGCCTGGTTGACCAGGGCCACGCGGTCGGCCAGGAAGAGCACGCGCTTGGCCCAGTTGGCGCGCATCAGCACGTCGGCCAGTGCGATGACCGTGCGTGTCTTGCCGGCGCCGGTGGCCATCACCAGCAGTGACTTGCGGACGTTGTCCAGTTCGAAGCTGGCGCCCACGCGGCGCACGGCGCGCGTCTGGTAGTAGCGCTCGATGATCTGGCCGTTCACCACCGTCTCGGCCAAGGCCTTGCGGCTGCTGCGGCGCTGCACCAGCAGTTCCAGCTCCTGCTTCTTGTAGAACCCCTGCACGGCGCGCGGCGCGTACATGCGGTCGTCCCAGATCCAGTGCTCGTAGCCGTTGGAGTAGAAGATGACGGGCCGTTGCCCGTACATCGCCTCCAGGCAATCGGCGTACAGCTTCGCCTGCTGTTGGCCGACCGTCGCGTTCTTCGTCGTTCGCTTGGCCTCCACCAGCATCAACGGCTTGCCGTCGTCGCCCCACAGCACGTAGTCGACGAAGCCCTTGTTCTCAGCGTTCGGCATGCCGACCACCTCGACCTCGAAGTTCTTCGCCGGGTTCAGCGTCCAACCGGCTTCCTTGAGCAGCCGACTTCTTCGCGCAGCTTCTGCAGCTCGGCGTCCAGCGCGGCCTTGCTGGCCAGCACGTCAGCCAGCCTCTGATCCTTCTCGTGCAACTGTGCAGCCAGCTTCTGCAGTTGCTCAGCCGTTTGCGGCATGGCAGGCGCAGCGGGCTTGGGCAGCAGCTCGGTCTTGAAGCTCAAGCCCGGCTCGGGGCGTGCACCGCGGCCGTAGGTGCGGGCCAGCCAATAGCCGAAGTGGAACAACTCCCGCGTGGCCGCCAGCGCGTCGGTCGCGGCCACCTTCTTGGTGCTGTGCACCGCCTGGTTGCCCAGGTCCTTGATGAGCCGGGCCTTGGTGAACAGCGCGTCGCCCACGCCGGTGCGGAAACTGGGTTCGTAAATCAGTGCGTTCAAGTTGTCCTGGTACGGCAGCTTGAAGGTCTTGTCATGCGTGTACAGCCACGTCATCGCCAGTTCCAGCGCGCGCCGGGCGTAGAAGCACGCAGCGCGGGCGTCGCTGTGCACCGCGCTCTCGGCCCGATTGGCGGCCTCGAACACCAGGCCCCACTCGGCTTGCAGGAAGGCGAAGTTGCTCATCTTGATGTTCTCCCTGGCGCCTTTCGGTGCTGTGGCCGGTCTCCCGGGGCGTCGAAGGCGTTTCTCAGTGGGAACGAATATCGCCTAAAAGGCTATGGCTGGGACCTCCCGTCACAACAAAGGCGTAACAGACTTTGTCGATCACGAGTTGCTGCTCATCGCGGGCGATTCAAAGTTTCCGGAATGAATCCCTCGTTCGCCAGTGCCCGGATCACCCCTCGAATCAGGAAGCTGTTGGCAAAACCCACCGTGTACTGTCGTGCGCCCTCGCGGATGGAGGCCAGCATGCCGCGTTCCACCAGTTTGCTGATCTGGTAGGTTCGTTGACGCTCGCTCAACGCCGGCATCGCGCCCCTCAGATCGCTGGCTTTGACCACTCCCCGTTGTGCCGTTTCCAGCAAGACACGTTCTTCCATCGTCGTCACCAGCTCTCGCTCTCGGGCGTAACGCAAGGCCGGGATGAGGATGCGTTCGATCAGGAAAGCTGAATCGGCCAGTTGGTCCACCTTGCGCAGTTCGTCCAACATACCGCTCAAGACATACACGCACCAGGCTTCGTGCCCCTCTGCCGTGCCCGTATCGGCTTGAGCGAGCATGGCGTAGTACCGGTCTCTGTCGTTGCAGAACACGGCGGTGGGATTGAGCACCCGCCCCCCGGTCTTTACGTTGAAACCGTACTTGATGAGCAGGGTGTAGGTCAGCAGGCGTACCACCCGCCCATTGCCGTTGCCAAAGGGGTGAATCCAGGCAAAACGATGGTGGGCCAGCGCCACTTTCATCAGGTCGTACTTGGCCGGGTCTGGCCGATTGATGAACTGCACCAGTTCACCCATGTATTGCGGCACGCTCACCGCTTCAGGCGGCAGGTGGTCCGACTGAGCGATCTGGACCGCCCTGCGCCGATAGGCACCGGGTGTTTCGTCACCTTCGCGCTCCAAACCCTGCACCGTGATGGCGTGCAGTTCGCGCACCCCATGCTCCGTGACATCCTGACCTGGCCGGAAATGTGCTTCGATGAAGTCCATGGCCTGCTCGATATTGGCCATCTCGCGCAGTTGATCGCTCAGCGTAGCAGGCTGCGGCGACAACCGGCTTTCCACATAGTCCGCCAGCGTGGTGTGGTTGCCTTCAATGCGGGCCGAGCCTAAGCTCTCCAGCATGTGGAAGATGTGCTTGAGTTGGTAGAAGACGGGCGCCGGGGTACTGCCGCCCAGGCGCAGACGCCGCAGGTGTTCCAGCTCGGTCACGACATCGACCAAGGGCGAGTCGAAGGCCGGGTTCAACAGACCCAGATCATGGTGATGGAAGGCGGGCACAGGCAAGCTCTCGGCAAAAACACCCGCAGTCTGCCACAGCATCTACAAGACGCTCGCCGTTCATCTTCAAAACATCAGGTTCCCATCGATGTAAAACAAGAACTTACGTTCGCCAAAACCCACATGCTTTGAACATCGATCCCGATCATCATCTACAAAATGCCGCCCAGACAAGTCCAAGGTCGATCCCCGCAACGCCGTGTCGCTGGCGGCGACAGGTGCAAGCCTTGTGTCGCTTCTGGGGTGTTTAAGCGACATGCGTGCGGGGTTCGTTCACAGCTTCTCAGAGCTCGCCGCGAAAGGCGCGGTGCTGGAGGGACGCGAACAGGGCGTCGGATTCGGCCAGCGTGGCGCGGTGGATGGCTTTGAGGGATTCGATGGCTTGGATGCGGGTGGCGAAGGTATGTTGGAACGCAAGGGGCGGCACCGGCACCTTCAGTTCGCGCAGTATCGCGAGATTGATGTTTTTCTGAGCGGACTCGGGGGCCGCGTCTTCAAGGGCCTTTTGCAGGAACGAAAGCCAGACCCTCACGTATTCCACTGTCGCCGGCTGTGAAGCTGTAAATCCGACGACGCTGTCCGGGAAGCACGCATCGAACATCAGGATGCCCGTCTTCGCAATGTTTGCAGCGATCGTGATGCAAAGGGTTCCAGCGGGCCAAAGCCTGCTCTGACGCAAGCCAGCTTCGGAGTAGGTCGAGGTGTGATCGCGCACGTAGCCATCGCAGTTCGCCACATCGCCCGTCTGAATCAGCGGGTACGGGCCACCCAACAACTCGGGCGCATTGCGTGGCCGGGCTTTCGATACGCCTCGATCCAAGTTGCCGACGCTACCAAATGGGATCAATTCCCAAGCCCTTGGATTGACCACCGGATCACCAAACATCTCGATGAAGATGGACTGCGTGAGGCTGTCCAGTTGCGCCAAGGCCTCCCGGCGCTTGGCTCTGAGCGCATCAGCTTGATCGAGGATGGCGGCGATGCGGCGTTGTTCGGGGAGGGGCGGGAGGGGGACAGAAAGTTCAGCCACCACGTCGCGAGTTATGCCCTTAATCGTGGCCCCGCGCGCCATCGAGACGAAGTGCTCCTTCTTTGTCCGCAAGAAGTGCACGAGATAGCTCGTCGCGACTCTTGATTGATCTGGTAGCAGCGCGGTAATGTCCTGACTGATACAGAGATCGCGTCCGGCGATCGCAACCTTGCCAACGCCGGTCCTGGTGACTAGAAGGACTGCATCTTTCGGCACCTTGTTTGTCGCTGATTTAGCGATTGCCTCATCCGAGATGAAACTTCTTGCGTCCGACGCGACCGGGCCGGTGATGTCTGCACTCGTGATCCATGGGTTGCTACCCTCGAAGAATCGCGCAACAGACTTGTCGGGAGTGCCGCCGTTGAGGAAGCGACAGACGGACCCCAAGGCAACGCTCACTTCAGCATCCCCTCAAGCTCCGTCATCTCCGCCTGAATCTCCGCCTCCAACTCCGCCAGCCTCGCCAAAATCACCTGCGGCGGGCGATGCTCGACGGCGTCGTGCACCACCTCCTTGTACCGATTGATCGACAGGTCAAACCCATTGCCTACGATCTCGGCCTGCGGCACGCAAAAGCTTTGACCCGTACGCGCCCGCTGCCGCTCGGCGCCATCTCTCAAGCGCCACCGCGCCAGCACATCCGGCAGGTTGTTCTTCGCATGCTCGGCCTCGCCCAAGGCCCGCGCCGGGTTCACGCCCAGCAGTTCCTCGGCCAGCAGCGGCGCACGTTTGTCGTCCAGGCTCCAGCCGTCGGCGCGCATGTCGTAGAACCACACGTGGTCAGTGCCGCCGGAGTTGGTCTTGGTGAAGAACAGGATTGCGGTGCTGACGCCCGCATAGGGCTTGAACACACCCGAGGGCAGCGACACCACGGCGTCGAGCTTATGGTCTTGCACGATCAGCCGGCGCAGTTCCTGGTGCGCCTTGCTGCTGCCGAACAGCACGCCGTCGGGCACGATCACCGCCGCGCGGCCGCCGGGCTTGAGCAGGCGGATGAACAGGGCCAGGAACAGCAGTTCGGTCTTCTTGGTCTTGACGATGGCCAGCAGGTCTTTGGCCGTGTTCTCGTAGTCCAGGCTGCCGGCAAATGGCGGGTTGGCCAGGATCAGTGAACCTAAATCCGGCAGTTACCCCGTTGCCGGCAGCGCCTGGGGCAGCCTCGGTGGCCCGATGACTGGGGCGATACGGTTGCTGATGTAGCGCAGCAGGCAGGCCCAGCGGTCCATATCCTTGAACTGCTCCGCAGCAGCCTTGACGTGCTGCAAAGCCGCGCCGATGTTGGCGATCAGCTTTCGCAGTACGTCAACCCGGCCGTGTAGCGGCGTCAAGTACAGCATCGTTTGGTTGGCATGGTTGGCTGCCTTGCCCACCGCTGCGAGCAGCAGCGGTCGGCTGGTGATGGCTTCCATTCGGCCTTCGGGGTGGGCGGCGCGGCAGTACCAACTCCACCAGTTGTAGACCAGCGCGCAGGCTCTAGCCACGGTCTGGCAGCGGTTCATGTCCTGCGTGGTGAACCCGCCCAGCCCCCAGTGGTTCTTCAACTCATCGAAGGCGTTCTCCGCATCCGCACGGTCGCGGTAGAGCTGGCCGATCGACTCCAGCGGGTAGGCCACATCCGTCACCAGCACCGCGTATTCCCACAGCTTGTCACCTTCCTGAACGCTGGGGCCCGCAAAGTCCAGCCGCAGTTGCTTGCCGTCGATGCGCCGCTCACGCGCGATTCCGCCACGGACGCGCTGGCGTACGACCACCACGCGGCGCATGGCGCTCCAGCCGTCCAACTTCAACTGGGCTTCCACCATCTGGCAGCCCTGGTTGTCCGGCCGGCTCCAGTCCTGGCGCGAGAACTGCTGGGCCACCAGGCGCTGCACGTTCTTGGTCTGCCGCAGCCGCAGCAGGTACGGCTGCCTGCGGCTTTCCAGCGTCAGAAGGATGCCTTCGTTGCCGTAACCCGAATCGCCGCGTACCAGCGCCGGCCGGCGCTCACCCAGTTCGTCCAGCAACTGGCCCAGCGCGGCCTTGGCATGCACGCTGGTGTGTTGTTTGCCTGAGCTCACCTGCACGTCCAGCACCAGCCGCAAATTGCTGACCAGGAAGGTGTGCAGGACATGGCTGGGCCGCTTGGGCTTGGTCGGGTTGTAGCCAATCTCTGCGCCCTCTTGGCGCCCATACAGTGGCTTGACGCTGGCATCCATGTCCAGCACCCACGGCCGCTGCAGGGCCTCGTGTACCGAATGCATCAGGCTCGGACGCATCCATGCCGCGCTGGCTGCTTCGTCCATGCGCTCCAGCGCCCGGCGCAGCGCATCTTCGCTGACCACCTTGGCCATGCCCAGCGCTTGCGCGGCCACCGCGTCGCCGCGCAGCGCGGTGATGTGCGCGTAGCGCCGATGCCCGGCCAGCAAGCCGAGCATCAGCGTGCCCAGTACGTCGCGTTTGTCCGGCGCATTGCCGCTGCGGTAGGACAGCGGGCAATTCGACACCCAGCGCTCGAAGACGCCAGTAGCGGCCAAAAACTCCGCGAAGAACACCAGCTGGCCATGCGGCGTGGCCGCCGCACCTTCGTCCCAGCGCACGTGCATGCGCCCGCCCAGCGTATCCACGATCTGCGGCTCGGCAGGCTCCTGGCCCGTGCCTGGGCGCGCCGCCAGCGCCTTGCGTCTTGCTTCACCCATTGGGTGAGTGTGCCGCGACTGCGATAAGCCGCGCCAGTGCTGGGTCAGCGGGCGATTGCCTTCAGCGAACTGCCGTTTTTAGGGTGAATAGGCCTCTTCGTCGTCGGCATGGTCCTGCGCCAGCGAATCCTTGTAGCGGATGTCGGGGTTGTCCACCCCGTGCAGCGCTAGGTTCATGCTGCCGATGCGCAGCATGGTGTTGTCGAAGTCGTAGCCGTGAAACATGCGCTGGTGAAAATGCGCACGTAGCGCGGCGTCCCTAAAGATCTCGGGGTGCTTGTCGCGCAGGTACTCGCCCGCCACCACCAGGAAGCCACAGCTGCCGGCGGCCGGGTCGCACATCACGTCCATGGGCGTTGGCGCCGTCATCTCCACCATCAGCCGGATGATGTGGCGGGGCGTGCGGAACTGGCCGTTCTGGCCGGCCGCCGCAATCTTGCCCAGCATGTATTCGT
>JAJTDE010000210.1 GCA_021298085.1 Rubrivivax sp. | reverse complement strand
CCAGAGTTTTTCGGTTTCGGCCAGCCAGGCGGGTTTGGGCAGGCTGCCGGCAATGGCGGTGGGGAACAGGGTGGGCATGGTGGTGCGGGTGGCAGGTTGACAACGATGGCTCGGAGTATCGGCTGGCACCGCCTGGCGCGTGAGGCGCGCGCGCGGAAGGCCTGGCCGACCGCTGACCGTGGCCTGCAGACGTGCGGGCCGCTGTCAGGTGGCCAGAGCCCCTTAAGGGTCGACCCTGGGCGGTGCGTGGTGGCGCTGCCGCCACGACGCAAAGCGCTGCATGATCTCCGCTCGAACAACCCAGGGCCCACCAGACGTCATGCAGGCCGCTCAGCCGCGATGGATACGTGCTGTCACCGATGGCTGGCAGACGGCGCACCGTGCACTCGCGCTGCCTTCCCTGGCGGTGTGTCTGGCCTTTGGATTGATCTACCTGTTCCTGGATTGGTGCAGCTATGTGTACCCGATGCGTGGCACCAGCATCACGGCCTGGAACCCGCAGAGTGCCCTGGCAGTGGCGCTGCTGTTGCATCGCCCACGCGCCCTCTGGGTGGTCGGTCTTGTCGTGCCATTGGCGGGCTGGTTGTGGGGTGAGTCGCTGGGGCCGGCGGCCTTGCTGCTGTCGTCCATGGCCTTGCTGGCAGGCTATGTATTGACGGCGTCGTTGCTGCGCCGTTTCATGGGTGCCAACCCGGCACTGTCCACCCGGCGTGATCTGCTGCGGTTTGCCGCGCTCGTCTGCACGGGTGCAGCGGCACTGGCCCTGCTGTACGTGCTGGCGTTGTGGCTGGCGGGGTTCTCGGCGCCTTCACAGTTGCCCACTGCACTGATGCGTCGTTGGCTGGGGGAAACCGTCAGCTTCCTGATCACCTTGCCGTTGTTGTTCTGGCTGTTGGATGCCGAACGTCGAGCGGCGACCCGACGCATGTTCAGTTCAGCCGAGAGCTGGCTGCTGACAGGCATGGCGGTGACGGCAGCGTACTGGGTGTTCAGGATGCCGCCGGATGACCAACTTCGCTGGTTCTACCTTGTGCTGCTGCCGGCGGCATTGGCAGCGACGCGGTTCGGTCAGACGGGCGCCGTGTGGACCTGTGCCATGCTGCAGGTTCTGCTCATCCTGGCGGTTCAGTCGGGCAGCTACCGCCCGACCATCGTGTTTGACTTGCACACCATGTTGTCGGTCATCGGTGGCACCGTCCTGCTGTTGGGGGCCACCGTTGACGAGCAGCGTCAGTCCGACGAGCGCCAGCGCAAGGCGGAGCAGGACGCAGCCTCTGCCGAACTGGCCGCAGCGCTGGCCCATGAGCTGCAACAGCCACTGACTGCCATGCGCAACTATGCTCGCGCGTTGGAGTTGATGGCTGCCCGAGAGGGTTCGCTCGACTGGCCAGGACCAGGGCAGGCATCTGCAGGGCATGTCACGCAAAGGCTGGTGGACGAGGTCAACCGTGCCAGTCTCGTTGTCCAGCGCCTGCGAGACTTCTTCAGGCGCGGTGCGATGGAGTTGCAGGCGGTGCGGCCAGAGCCGCTGGCGCAAGGTGTGCTGCGCACGCAGGCTGAGCTCGCGGCCAGCCAGGGTGTCACCCTGGACCTTGTGGTTCCTGAGCCGTTGCCGCCACTGATGGTGGACGCTCCGCAGCTGGAAGTGGTCTTGCGCAACCTCGTGGTGAACGCCATCGAGGCGTCGGCGCAGGCCATGGTTCCGGATCGCCGTGTGACGGTGGTCATGCAACGCCAGGGCGATGCAGTGCAGATCTCGGTGTCCGATGTCGGGCCTGGACTGGCGGCCGAGCAGGCGCTGGCAGTGTTCGACAAGGGCCACAGCAGCAAGCCTCACGGCATGGGCATCGGCCTGGCCATCAGCCGCGCCATCGTGCACAACCACGGTGGCCGCCTGTGGGCCGAGGCGGGCCCCCATGGCCAGTTTTTCCTCAGCCTGCCCTTGACACTTGACGAGGCAGGTGCGGTGTGAGTGCCGTGCCAACCGTGCGAATGGTCTACATCGTTGACGACGATGCCGCGGTGCGCGATTCGCTGGCCTTGCTGCTCAGTCTGCGGGGCTTTGCCACGGCGGTATTCGCCCGTGCAGACGACTTTCTGCGCGTCGCTCACCCGCAGATGCAAGGCTGCGCAGTGATCGACCTGAAGATGCCAGGTATGAGCGGCCTGCTGCTTCAACAACTGCTGCAGACCCATGCGCCACGACTGGCGGTGGTGGTGGTCACCGGTCATGGCGATATCGCTGCAGCCCGCATGGCCATGAAGGCGGGTGCTGTCGATTTTCTCGAGAAGCCATTTGACGATGACCGCCTGGTGGCGTCGATTGAAGCGGCGTGGACTGCCGACAGTCAGGACGCAGCGGCGGCTGTTGCCCTGGCCAAAGCGCTGTCACCGCGTGAACGCCAAATTGTCGAGTTGGTGTGCCAAGGGGAGGACAACACCCGCATTGGCCAGCAGCTTGGTATCAGCCCGCGCACGGTGGAAGTCCACAAGGCCCGTGTGATGCAGAAGATCGGGGCCAAGACCTTCGCCGACTTGTTCCGCTTTGCCGCTGGCAAGCGCTGAGCGCCTTCCAGGAAACGGACGCATGAAACCTCGCGAACCCTTCACACCCCGTGAACTCGTCCAGGCGCTCATGCGCTGGTGGGGGCGCCTGACGCGCGGCCTCAAGCGGCCCGCCGAGGGGCCGGAGCAGGTGTTGCAGCCCGCGACTGCGCCGCCGCTGGCCAGGCTGCCCCACCAGATGCCGCCCGCCTGTGTGAGCGTGGTGATTCCTGCGCTCAATGAAGCCGCCAGAATCGCCGAGGTGGTCCGGTACGCGGCGGCCGACCCGGCCACTGGCGAGGTGATCGTGGTGGACGACAGCTCCGTGGACGCCACAGCCGCCTTGGCCGCGGAGGCGGGTGCCAAGGTTGTTCTCAGCTCCATGCTGGGCAAGGGCATGTCCATGGCCGATGGTGCGCGCGAAGCGCTGCACGAATGCATCGTCTACCTGGATGGCGACCTGACGAATCTGCAGCCCGGCATCGTGACTCAGCTGGCCCAGCCGGTCTACTTTGGCGCTGCCGATCTTGTGAAGGCCCGCTTCGGGCGTTCTGGCGGTCGTGTCACCGAGCTCACCGCCAAGCCCATGCTGAAGGTGTTTTTCCCGGAGTTGGGAACGATCGCCCAGCCGCTCGGCGGCTTGATTGGCGTCAAGCGCAGCCTGATGCGCCGACTGACCCTGGAGTCAGGATACGGCGTGGACGTTGGGCTGTTGATTGACGCCCACCGCGCCAATGCCCGGATCGTCGAGGTCGATATCGGTTCACTGGAGCACGACAGTCAGCCCCTGTTGGACCTGTCCTTGATGGCCAATGAGGTGTCGCGCGTGATCTTCCAGCGCGCCCGCGATGCGGGCCGGCTGCACATTGACCAGATCAGCGCCATGTACGAGACCCAGCGCTTGGCGGCCGCCTCGCTGGACTACGTGCTGACGCGCCGACGCAGCCGCACACGTGTGCTGCTGCTTGACATGGATGGAACGATCACGCGAGACCGCTTTGTGGTGGCGCTGGCCCAGGCGAGCGGCGCGCAGCGCGAACTGGACCTTCTGCTGGACGGGCAAGTGCAGGACGCGGCCACACGCAGTGAGGCCATTGCCAGTCTCTTCCGGTTTGTGCACCGCCGTCAGTTCGAGAAGACGGCGATGGAGCTGCCGCTGCGCGATGGCGTTGTCGATTGTGTCAGGGCGGCTCGGCGTGCCGGATTCATGGTTGGGGTGGTGTCCGACAGCTGGTTTGTTGCCGCTGAGGTGGTGCGCCGGCGCATCTTCGCCGACTTTGCCCTGGCCCACGTGCTGCACTTCGAGGGCGATGTCTGCACCGGCCGGGTGCAGCTCAACCCGGCCTTCATGGCCTCCGGCCGGCAGCCGGAGGCCCCTCTGTGCAAGCGGCACGTGGTCACCCGTATTCGCCAGGACCATGGCGACCCCCAGGTTCAGGAGATCTGGGCGGTGGGCGACAACCTGAATGACTTGGGAATGCTGCAGGAGGCCGACAGGGCCTTTGTGATCGAGCCCAAGCTGCCCAGCCTGAGTCGTCAATCCGACGCCGTGACATTGGCCAGCTTTGCCGACCTGGAGGCGCACTTCGACAAGGTGGAGCGTGGCGGGAATGTCAAGCAGCTCAAGCCATTGGGCGCACACGGGTGAGGGTCGGCGCTGGCCTGTCGGTCGCCGGAGAGATGGGGCGCTGATGGCTTTGGGCGGATGCGTGTGACACCCCTGGACTACCTGATCGCGGGTGCCTATCTGCTGGGTATGTTGCTGATGGCAGCCCGGCTGGCGCGTCGCCAGCGCAGTGACAAGGACTACTTTGTCGGCGGTCGAAACCTGCCCTGGTGGGCGCTGGGCTTGTCGACCCTGGCAACGCAGTCTTCGGCCAACTCGTTCATTGGCATTCCGGCGTTTGTCGCACTGGTTCCGGGTGGCGGCCTCGTCTGGCTGCAGTATGAGATTGCGCTGCCGTTGGCACTGGCGGTGGTGGCCCTGGTCCTGGTCCCGGTCTTTCGCGGGCTGGGACTGATCAGCGTCTTTGAGTACCTCGAGCTGCGGTTTGACCGCAGCACCCGTCAGTGGTTGAGCGCCGTCTTTCTGCTGTCGCGGGGGCTGGCCACTGCGGTGGCCTTGTACGCCACTGCCTTGGTAGTTTCCGTCCTCACCGGCTGGAGTCTGACCACATCGGTGCTGGTTGCCGGCGGCGTCACGGTGGCCTATGACCTGATGGGCGGCATGCGGGCGGTGGTCTGGTCGGACGTGCTGCAGATGGCGCTGATCCTGGTGGGTCTGGTGCTGTGCATCGGTTATGCCGTCACGCTGGCTGGTGGCTGGCAGGCCGTCGTCATGGCCGTTGAGCCCGATCGGCTCGCTGCCGTCAGCCTGGGGCACGGTCTGGGTGACGGTGACCGTGCGCCACTGTGGGGCTTTGTGATCGGTGGCTTTGTCTTGTATGTGGCGTACTACGGCGTGGACCAGACCCAGGTGCAAAGGCAGTTGTCGGCCCGCAGTGTGGCCGATGCGCAGCGCGTACTGGTGGCCAATGCCATGCTGCGGTTTCCGCTGACGGCGCTCTATGCCGTCCTGGGCCTGGCGCTGGCGGCGGCCCTGCTTCAGTCGCCAGCCTTGCGGCAGGCCGTGCCGGCTGACCGGCCTGACCTTCTTGTGCCTCGCTTCATCGAGCTGCACCTGCCCATGGGGCTGCGTGGGCTCCTGCTGGTGGCGCTTCTGGCGGCAGCGATGTCCAGCCTGGATTCGGCGCTGAACAGCCTCGCCGCCGCCACCTTGGAGGACTTTGTCCAGAAGCCCGGTGCGCCGGCGCGGCGTTCGCTTCGCCAGTCCCGCCTGTGCACCCT
Organism: Rubrivivax sp.; assembly: GCA_021298085.1. Lineage (GTDB taxonomy): Bacteria > Pseudomonadota > Gammaproteobacteria > Burkholderiales > Burkholderiaceae_C > Rubrivivax. The sequence continues at coordinate 693 of JAJTDE010000210.1, read as the reverse complement.
GGCGTGGGGTGTCTTGATCACGTGGGGTGCGCTGTCCGTGGGCCATGCGGCAACGGGTGTGGTCGAGACCATCAATCGGGTGGGCGCCATGTTCTACGGTCCGTTGTTGGCCGCCTTTCTGTGCGGGCTGTTCCTTCGACGAGCGACAGGGCGCGCGGTGAGGCGAGGTGTCCTGTCGGGCTTGCTGTGCAACCTGGCGGCCTGGTGGCTGCTCGGTACCCAGTTGTTCTGGATGTGGTGGAACGTCACCGGGCTGGTGGTGGCCGTGCTGACGGTATGGGTGCTCTCTCCGCGCGGCGCGAGCACCACTGCAGCGCCCAGCGTCTCGAAGGCCACCCGGCTTCCGCCAGCCGGAAAGGGGTTTCTGGCGACGCGAAGCCTGCTGGTGTTGATGACGGCGCTGTCGGTGCTGATTGCCATCACCCTGCTGGGGCTGGGCTGGCGGAGTCCCTGATGGATGGAACCCCGGGTGGCGTTTGTTCCGAAATGATGCACCCACTGCGGCGCCCCGGAGCGCCGACTTGATCCAACGCAAACCCCGGCGACGTAGCGCGTTGGGCCGCTTGACCCCCTTGGGGTGACAGTCCCACACTGACTTCAAGACCCAGGGTCAACGGAGCCCGGCATGAAGCCCATGATGAGACAACCGCTGCGGTTTGCGCCTGTCCGCTGCGTGAAGTGTGCGTTAAGGCC
>JAJTDE010000345.1 GCA_021298085.1 Rubrivivax sp. | reverse complement strand
GAGGCCTACACGCGGCAGCTGCTGGCCGCCGTGCCCCGCCTGCGCCAGGCCTGACGCACCTGCGCCGCATCCCTTGCCGTGGCTCGCAAGGGCACCGGGACGATCACGGCCTGTTCCTCCTTTGTAACCAGTGTCGCCCGGCCACAACAGCAGGCCCCTGAGATCAGCGTTCCGCCCCGGGAGATACCCCCGTCAGGCGTGTCCAAGTGTCGGATTTGTGTCTGCCAACACCTACGATTGTCCGTTCTGACATTGAGCTGTCCGCGGCACAGAAATCGTTGAAACGGTTTTTGGCACCGGTCAGCCACCCCTGAAACGTCTTCTCTGGAGTACCTGTGATGCGCAGAGCGTTATCCAAGCTTCACCCGACACCGATCTGCATCGCGGTGTTGGCCACGTTGGCAGCCCCGATGGCCATGGCCCAGCAGGCCCCGGCCCCCGCGCCGGCACCTGCAGCGGCAGCAGCCCCCGCGGCCGAGCAGCAGATCGTGATTTCTGGTTCACGCATCCGCCGCGACAACTACACGTCGACGGCGCCGCTGCAGATCATCCGCGCGGATGACGCCGCGGTGGCGGGTTTCACCTCCACCACGGAAGTGCTGCAAGGCACGGCCGTGACGGGTGGCCAAGGCCAGATCAACAACGCCTTCGGCGGCTTCGTCACCGACGGCGGTCCGGGTGCCAACACGCTGGGTCTGCGATCGTCGACCGCATCGAGGTGCTGAAGGACGGCGCCTCGTCGATCTACGGTTCTGACGCCGTGGCCGGCGTGGTGAACATCATCACCAAGCGCAATGTCGACGGCTTTACTGGCTCGTTCCGCCTGACCAGCCCCACCGACGGTGGCGGCCAAGAGATGCGCGCCTCCATCGTGGGCGGCTTCGTGTCTGATCGTGGCTTCATCTCCGGTGCGTATGACTTCTACGACCGCAAGAACCTGACGCTGGGCGACCGCGAATGGACGAAGTGCAACACCGACTACCGCCGCACCAGCGCCAACGGCGTGGTGGGTGAGTGGGGCAGCTTCGATTACGTCGACCCGGCCACCGGCAAGCCCAAGTGCTACCCCATCAGCGGCACGGGCTCCAACGGCGTCACGATCAACACCCTGGGTACGCCCAACCGCACTGGCGTGGCCGCTGCGGGTGGCTCTGGCACCACGTTCAACCGCTGGCGCCCGAACCCCGCCGTCACCACCGGCCTGGTGGGTTACGAGGGCGTGGGCCCCAACATCAACGTGCGCGACGTCTTCGACCCGCGCATGCTGAACCGTTCACTGATCTCCCCGGCCAAGAACCACAACCTGTTTGTGCAGGGCGGCCTCGACCTGAAAGAGCTGAACGCCGAAGCCTACTTCGAAGTCCTGGCCAACCGCCGCACCTCGTCGCAGACCGGCTACCGCCAGCTGAGCCTCGACTACAACCGTGGCAGCCCGCTGATCCCATCCAACCTGGTCTTCCCGACGAACTTCCTGTCGTCCAGCATCACCAGCGGCGGTTTGCCGGTGGCCCTGCGTGCGTTCATCGGTTTCGGCAACGACACCAGCTCGCAGGCCGTGGACGCCATGCGTCTGGTGGCCGGTGTGAAGGGCTCGCTGGGCAAGACCGGTTGGGATTACGACGTTGCCGTGACACACAGCAACAGCAAGGGTGAATACACCTTTGAATCCTTCCTGACCGACCGCCTGACCCAGAGCTTGAACGTGGTGGCCAGCGGCACCGGCTTCGCCTGCGTCAACGCAGCCGGCGGCTGCGTGGCAGCGCCTGCGCTGACACCGGCTGTGATTGGTGGCCAACTGCCTGCCGACTGGGTGAACTATGTCTGGCGTCCGGTGACGGGCACCAGCAAGTACAAGGAAGATGTGCTCACGGCCACGGCCAACGGCGCGCTGTTCACCCTGCCTTACGGCAAGGTCAAGGCCGCGGTGGGTGCGGAATTCCGTCGCATGAACATCGACGACACGCCTGCCCCGGACGCCCAGACCGGCAACCTGTACAACCTGACCTCGTCCACGCCGACCCGCGGCAGCGATTCGGTCAAGGAACTGTTTGCCGAGCTGGAGGTCCCGCTGCTGGCCAAGCTGCCCTTTGCCGAGCAGCTGACGGCCAACGTGTCGGGCCGCTATTCCGACTACAGGTCCTACGGCACCGGAAACACCTACAAGTTCGGCACGATCTGGTCGCCCACCAAGTGGCTGACGCTGCGTGGCACGGTCGGTACGTCCTACCGCGCACCGGCCCTGTACGAGCAGTACCTGGGTGCCACCAGCGGCTTCCTGTCGCAGCAGAACGACCCTTGCAACCAGTGGGATTCGCCCAGCAACAACGGCACGATCCGCCAGGCGAATTGCCGCAGCGAAAACCTGCCTGCCGCCTTCCAGGCCACCCAGAGCATCACGGTGCTGAACTCGGGTGGTGCGGCTGCCGGCCTGCGTGCGGAAACCTCGAAGAACAAGACCATCGGTCTCGTGTTCCAGCCTGAGCTGGGTGTTGGCATGGGCGACTTGTCGGTGGCGGTCGATTTCTTCGACATCGTCGTCGACAACGGCGTCGCACGGGCCGGTGCCACCAGCATCCTGGGCCGTTGCTATGACGACCCGCAGTTCCGCGCTGGCGGCAACTTCTGCCGCCTGGTCAGCGCCCGCAACCCGGCGTCCAACGCCCTGACGGTCAGCGACAGCTACGTCAACCTG
>JAJTDE010000344.1 GCA_021298085.1 Rubrivivax sp. | reverse complement strand
CATCGGAGTAGACGGGCCGCTGCACCTGGCAGCCCACAAACCCGCTGACGGCCGAGACGATGCGGGTCTTCAGCGCACACTGAAACAGCACGCCCTTGGGCACCACCATGCTGCGGCTGCCAAGGAAGGTGGCGTGGGCGCGCGGGGTCTGGCTGCGTTCGAGATGGCCGAAGAGTGCCGGGGTGCGGGCCGGGGGTGTCTGGGCAGGGAAGACGTTGGTGAAAGGTGGTGCGGCCGCCGGCATCCCGGAGCCTGTCGGCGCGCCTGGGCCAGCGGCGGAGCTGCCGCCTTGAGTCTGGTCGGTGAGCGCCTGCAGCTGGCGCACCATGCCGTCGAGCTGCTGCTGGTACTGCTCGAGGTTGGCGGCTGCGTTGGAGATGGGGTGGCCGCTGTGCTGGGCGGGGGTTTGCAGCATGTGGCCGGTGCGGGTCAGATGCGGGTTGCTGGTGTTTGTGTATGCGCCGGTGCCGTGCGGCGACAGCGGTGACACAAACGGCGAATCGTCACGCGGTGGTCGGTAGGCGGGCGGGGCGTAGCTGGCCGTGCTGGCATAACCCGTTGGGTAATGGCCAGGCGTTGGGCTCACAGCCGTTGCTGCGGTCAGCTGCGCGGGTGGGGCGGATGGCTCGGCGGGAGTTTCTGACGTGGCTGCCGGCGGTGGGCTGGCCGGGTCCATCGACGCTGTCCTGGGTGGCGGTTCTTCAAGCCGCAGCGGCGGCAGCTGGTTGGCGGCGATCGGCAGGTCCGGGGCTTTGGTGGTGTTGTCGGGCCCGAAGCGGTTCCAGACGACAGACAGCAGCACCGCGGCCATGGACAGCAGCATCAGGCCGCCCGCGAGCAATGAGCGCCACTGGGTGCTCACGGGTCGGCGTGGGTTGAGCCCGGGAATGCCGAGTTCGTCGCTGCTGGGTGGCAGGCCCTGGGGCTCAGCGCTGGCGGCGCCTAGTGAGTGTGCGTTGCTCATGGTGTCACCTCAGCTGCTGCTGAAGCACCGGTGGCCGTTGCTGCGGTGACCGCGGGTGCGCTGGCCTTGCCGTGCGGCTGGCCGGCCGTTTGGTGCGAGGGCACGGGGGTGCTGGGCCGTTGTGCACTGGGTCCGGCGGGGCCACCGGCGGGTGCGTTGGTGGACGGGCCTGTGTGTGCGCCTGGGCGGCGGTCACCGTGCGCACCATGGCGGCCGGAGGACTGGGTCAGTGACCGGGTGACCCCGGGCACGGTGGTGCCGTCCACAGGCGGCTGGCCCTCCAGGTCAAACCCGTCGTTCACGAGCACTACCACTGCTGTGCCCAGGCGCAGTACAAAGCGCCGCGCCACGCGGTCGGCCACCAGCAGGTCGTCTTCGCCCATGCGCACGTTGACGGACTCTTCCCCGCCATCGGCTCCCGTCTGAAACACCGCGGGCAGCGGCCGGTTGCCCGCAAAGCGGAAGTAGGTGAAGCGCCCGTCGTCAAACACCATCGACGGAGCGATGTCGCCCGAGGCTTTGCCGACTGCCATCGAGTACTTGGCGTTGCGCGGCATGGGCACCACCGACATGCGCTCCTGCAGCAGGCGCTGAGGGTCTGGCGTCGCTGCCACGGGGATGGCCCTGGCGTGCTGACCTCTTGCCGCTGGGGAGAGCCCGGCCAAGTCGCTGGCGGAGCCGTGAAGGGCGGTCGGGTTGGCTGCAGACGGTGGCAGCAGGGTGAGCCGCATCACACCGCCGCGATCCACGGCCCGCAGGTCCATCGCAAAGCGTCGACGCTCGGTGACGAGGATCAGGTTGTTGGTGCGGGCGCCGGGCTTGGCTTTGACAAACACGTCTCGGCCTTGGGCGACGACGCACCAGACGTGGGTCTCGTCATGTGCGTGAGTTGGCCGCGCTGGACGGCCAGCTCGATGACAGTCTCGCCATCGGTGGCGAGTTGCTGCACGCGTGGGTCTGGGGTGCGGTTGGGTTCTGTGGGGGCCTGGGGTCGCGCGGTTGGGGTTGCCGAGGTCGGTCTGGCGACGGTGCGAGAGTTGTTGTTGGGCTTGTTCGATGAGGCCGGGGAGGCCTTCGCGGTGTTCTGGCTGCTGGCCGCGGGTGCGCTTGCTCCGCCGCTTGTGCCGCTTGCTGGTGCGGATCTGTCTGAGAGCGCCGGGCCGGCTGTTTGCGCTACCGCTGTTGGGGCGACTGCGGTCATCAGAAGGCTGAACGCGAGCGCTGCAGCCGAGACATGGCTGCGGCGCTGGCTTAGGGGCAGGTCACAGGGCCTGCTGCGCGATGCAGTGGGGCGTGTCATGACCGATCCCCAGTGGCTGCCGGTACCGATGTCGTGATCGGCGTGACGGGTGCTGTTGCGGCCGGCGCCGCAGTGGGCAACGCCGCTGGAAGCACAGCGGGCGGCTGCGCCGCGGCGGAGGGCATGGGTGCAGCCAACTCCGCGTCCACCCGATAGGCGGTCACCACAAACCCAAATGGGTTCTCCAGCCGGTCGATCTCCCGGCTCATGGCGCTGGGTCGGTACTCGTACTGCAACGTGGCCACGTGGCGGGTGAGGGTGGTGGTGCCATAACCCGCAGCGCCTGTGGACCCGCCAGCCGCACCTGTGG
>JAJTDE010000055.1 GCA_021298085.1 Rubrivivax sp. | reverse complement strand
CTGCCCAAGCCCTTTGCGCTGGCCGAGCTGGAGGCACGCCTGACGGCCTTGATCCGCCGCTCACGCGGCAGCCAGCGCCCGCGGCTGGCCTGCGGTTCGCTGCACTACGACACCACCTCGAAGCAGTTCAGCCTGGGCGGCGCCCTGCTGATGCTGTCCCCGCGGGAACACGGCCTGCTGCGGGCCCTCATCACGCGCAGCGGCGAGCCGATGTCGCGCCAGCAGCTGCTCGACCGTGTCTTTGGCGACGCCGACGACGTGCAGCCCGCCGCGCTGGACACCCTGATGCACCGGCTGCGGCGGCGTCTGGAAGGCCGTGGCGTGCGCATCGAGACCTACCGTGGACTGGGTTATGCCCTGGAACCGGATCACACAGGCGACGCTTAAGGCCCGCCTGCTGGGCGTGCTGCTGCCGGGCATGGCCCTGGTGCTGGCCCTCAGCCTGTGGCTGACACATGGTGACGCGGTGCGGGCGGCCAATGCGGCCTTTGACCGTTCGCTGCTGGGGGCCGTCAAGGGCCTGGACCTGAACGTGTCCACCAGCTCAGGCGGCTTGTCGGTGGAGCAGCCCTACCGCCTGTTCGAATTCTTCGAGCTGGCCTCGGCGGGCATGGTTCACTACCGCGTGGCCACCGACGACGGGCTGGTGGAGATCGGTGCGCCCGAGCTGCCGCTGCCGGATGGGGAGTGGGTGGATGGCGAGCCGCGCTTCTACAACGCCGTCTACCTGGGGCAATCGGTGCGGGTGGGTGCCTTGCGCCGGGTGCTGGACCCACCCGTGGGTGAGGCCCGGCGTGTCGTGCTGCAGGTGGCCGAAACCACCGAGGCGCGCGAGCGCTTCACCGCTACCTTTGTGCGCCAGGCCCTGGTGCGCGACGCCGGTGTCCTGGGCTGCCTGGGCCTCGCGGTGGTGCTGGTGTCGGGCTGGGCGCTGCGCCCGGTGCAGCAGCTGGCCGAGGCCACCGGCCGCCGTGCGCCCGACGACATGCAGGCCCTGCCCACCGACGCGCTGCCGCGCGACCTGCTGCCGCTGGTGGCGGCGATCAACGGCCAGGTGCAGCGCACGGCAGCGCTGCTCGGCCAGCGGCGGCGCTTCCTGGACGATGCCTCGCACCAGCTGCGCACGCCCTTGACCACGCTGCGCGCCCAGGCCGACTACGCCCTGCGCGAGACCGACCCGGCGCGCTCGCGCGCCGCCATCGAGGCGCTGTCGGATGAACTGGCGCACGCCACCCGCGCCACCCAGCAGCTGCTCACCCTGGCACGCGCCGATGCGGGTGCGCTGCAGCAGGAGACGGCTGACCTGCACCCGCTGGTGCGCGAGGTGGCGGTAAGCCTGCTGCCACTGGCCCGTGCCAGCAGCATCGACTTTGGCGTGGAGGCTGACGAAGCACCTCTGGAGGCGCTGCTGGACCGCGTGCAGATGCGTGAGGCACTGGCCAACCTGGCCCATAACGCGCTGGTGCATGGGCGTGGCCCGGTGACCATCGCCGCCACCGTGCTGCCCGACGGCCGCTGGTGCCTGGGGGTGAGCGACGCCGGCCCCGGCCTGGCGCCGGACATGGCCGCCCGGGCGGGTGAGCGCTTTGCCAAGGGGCGTGGCAGCCGGGGCTCGGGCCTCGGGCTGGCGCTGGTGCGGGCCGTGGCCGAGCGGCACGGCGGCGAGCTGCTGCTCGCGCCGGGCCCCGGTGGCCAGGGTGTTCACGCGCGCATCGTCTGGGGGCCGCGGTGAGGCGCCGCGCGCTGCTGGCCGGCGGCCTGGCGGCCGCGCCCTGCGCGGGGGCCTGGGCCGTCACCCACTGCGTGGTGCCGGCCAAGGCGGGCGGTGGCTTTGACGCCACCTGCCAGCTGCTCAGCGGGCTGCTGGCCAGCCACGGCAACGGCAGCGCGCCGCGCATCGTCTTCCAGCCCGGTGGCATCGGCGCGCTCACCTACAGCGAGGTGGTTCGCGGCGGCCGGCCGCACCCGCGTGAACTGGTGGCCTTTTCCACCGGCACGCTGCTCAACATCGCGCAGGGCCGCTTCGGCCCCTGGCGCCCGGACCGCATCCGCTGGGTGGCGGCCCTGGCGCTGGACCATGGTGTTGTGGCCGTGCACCGGGACGCGCCATGGCGAACGCTGGCCGATTTTCTCGAGGCCGTCAGGCGGCAGCCGGCGGCCGTGGCCTTTGCCAGTGGCGGCACCATCGGCAGCCAGGACTGGATGAAGGCCGCATTGCTGGCACGGTCGGCTGGCGTCAGCCATCGGGCGTTGCGCGTGGTGGCCTTTGAAGGCGGCGGCGACGCCGTCCGCGCGCTGGAGGGCCGGCATGTGCAGGCCCTGTGCGGCGATGCCGGTGAACTCTCGGCCCAGCTGGCCCGCGGCGCGCCGCTGCGCGCGCTGGCGGTGCTGTCGGACACCCGGCTGCGCGGCATCCTGTCGGCCGTGCCGACGGCCGCCGAGCAGGGCGTGCCGGTGCGTTGGCCCATCCTGCGCGGGCTCTATGCCTCGGCCGACTTTCCCGAGGCTGAACTCGCCGCCACGGTCACTAGCCTGGCCCTGGCGCTGCGCCAGCCCGCGTTTGAAGCGGAGGTGCTGGCCCGCGGCATGACACCGCTGTCGCTGACGGGTGAACCCTTGCGGCAGGAGGTCGAGGCGCAGCTGGCCCGCCTGCGCACCGAGGCGGAGCGCATGGGCCTGGTCAAGGCCTGAGGCGGCTGGTTCCCGACGTCAGCGCCGGCTCCAGTCGGCCAGCTCCTTGTCGCTCGGCGTGCCCAGTTTCGACCGTGGCGCCTGGCCCGGTGCCAGGTACACCACATACGGCGTCACCGCACGCCAGCGAGGGTCCACCGAATGGCGAAGGGCGGCTTCCTGGCCGTCGAAGGCAAACAGCCGCGCGGCGTGGCGGTAGTGGGTGTTGGCCAGCAAGGCGCTGTCGTCCTCGCCCGGTGCACGGTCCATCACCACGCCCACCAGGCGCGCCTTCACCGTGCCGCGGCCGATGGCCTTGGCCAGGGTGTCGAAGGTCTCGGGGCAGACGGCGCACCAGGTGGTGGTGAAGACCACCAGCAGGGGCTCGCCGGCCTGCGCACGCAGGCTGGCCCAGGTCTTGGTGTCGAAGGACTCGACCTTCGCCGGTGCAGCGTGGCTGGTGCCAGCGGCCACGGTGGTGGCGACCAGCAAGGCCTGGGCCAGCCCGCGGCGCAGGCCGTTCAGCAGTGGTTCAAGGGGCAAGGCGTTCAAGGCGGACTCCTTCGGTGGTGCGCCACAGTGCGACGATGCGCTCGCCGCGCTGCAGCAGCAGGGGGTGGTCGGTGTCGGTGCTGCTGTGGCCCAGTTCACGCGGCGTGAAGCTGGCGCCGTCGTCGGTGGACAGCCAGGCGCGCCAGCGCATGGCCTTGCCGTCGAAGGCCCGCCAGGTGATGGCCACGGTACGGCCTGCGCTGGCCACGGCGGCGTGCTCGGCCGCGGCATCGGGCAGGGCACGCACGGCGCCCACGGGCTGACCGTCGGCGTTCAGGCGCCCGTAACGCACAGCCGCCTGGCCCGCCTTCTCGCCAAACCAGACGGCGTGGTAGCCACCCGAGGCCGCGGGCGCCAGGCCCGGGCCGTGGTGCGGGCAGGCGTCGATGGCCCAGCGGTCCTGCGTGGCGCGGGCGGGGTTGGCGGCCGCACTGGTGGCTTCAGCGGCCGTCACCGGCCGCAATGGCGCAAAGGCGTGGTCGCGCTCATTGGGTGCAAAGACATGGCGCCACATCGCCACCAGCGAGCCATCGGGCGAAGGGGCCAGGGCGATGCGGCAGCATTCGCAGCTGTGGTCGGCGAGCTTGATGTCCGGGCCGAAACTGCGGCCACCGTCAGTGGATTCGTTGCGGTAGACCGCGGCGCCGCGGTAGGGCTTGGGTGGGCGCAACTGCCGCCCGGCTTCCAGGTCGCGCTTGTCGATCCACAGGGTGTGCAGCGTGCCACGGGCATCGAAGGCCACCGACTCGAAGCGGTGGGTGATCTCTTGACGGTCTGCGTGCACCGTGAAGGGTGCCGAGAAGCTGCGGCCGCCGTCCTCGGAACGCAGCATGCGGATCTGCCCGGTGAAGGGCTTGGCCAGCGGCTCCGTGTAGGTGATGACCACCCAGCCCTGCGGCCCGAAGGCGATCTTCGGGCGGTTTTCGCCGTCGGCGGCGATCTTGTCGCTGCCGGTGTCCAGCGGACGGGGGGTGTCCAGGGCCTGGCCGGTGTCGGTGAAGGCCTGCACCGTCAGGCGCTGCGCCGCATCCAGGCCCACCACCCACACCGAGCCATCGGGAGCGATGGCGCCGCCCACGGCCAGTGGTGGCGGGCGCCGCCGCGCTGGTCGGGTGGGGCTGGCCGTGGCGTTGGGGCTGGCGGGGGCGGCCTCACGGCTGTGTGGCCCGCTGTGTCCGTGGGCCTGGGCCTGGGCCGGCAGCCCCGGTGTGAAGGCCAGTGTCAGGGCCAAGGCCAGGCCGGCCAGCAAGCGGCCCCGCACAGCGGCGGGACGCCGGGGCCCAGGGCCCTGGCCGGGTGGCTGAACGGTGTGGTCAGGCATGGGTGTCTCCGCGGGGTTCGCTGCTGTGGCGTCAGAGGTCGTACTTGAGCGAGCCGAACCAGGTCCGCTGCGGGTAGGGGTTCGGGTTGACGTAGTACTTGAAGCTGCCGATGTTGTTGATGCCGAACGACGCAGTCCAGTGGCGGTCGATGCGGTAGAGCAGCTTGGCGTCAAAGACGCTGTAGTGGCTGACGGCACCGTACACATTGGGGTTGATGTCGTTGTAGCGCTGCAGCGTGGTGTTGAACAAGGCGTTGTGCTGGCGGCCGCTGTAGCGGTAGGCCAGGCTGGCGCTGAGGCGCTCGCTGGCACGCCAGGTGGCCACGGCGGTGGCCCGCCAGCGCGGAATGCGCGGCTGGTGGGTGCCTTCCAGGCCCGGGTTGCGCGTGTTGCGCACGATCGTGGAATCGGTATAGGTGAGGCTGCCGTTGAGCTCCAGCCCACGGACCCCGACGTCGGAGGCCTGGGCCGCCAGCTCCAGGCCGCTGGTGCGGACCTTGTCCACGTTCTGGATGCTGGAGATGTTGGGGGTGACCGTGACATCGGTCTGCGAGATCAGCGCGTCACGCTTGTCCTCGGTGAACAGCGACGCACGCGCCGAGCCGCCGCCCCAGCGCCGCTCGGCCACCCACTCCGTGGACAGCACCTGCTCAGGCTTCAGGTTGGGGTCGTTGAAGCGGATGCCGTTGGGGCCGTTGAAGGTCTGGAACATCTCCGCCACCGTCGGGTAGCGCACGGCCTTGCCCACGGACACCCGCACCGCCCAGGCCGGGTTGGGCGCCCAGTGCAGGTAGGCCTTGGGCGAGAGGTGGCTGTAGCTTCGGTTGGCGTACACCAGGTTCTTCGGGTTGGGCGCTGCATTGGCGGCGTTGTAGTTGCTGCCGTCGAAGGCCTGCCAGCGTTCCTGGCGCGCGCCGGCCGCCAGCGTCCAGCCTTCTGCCACGCGCCACTCGTTCTGCACGTACGCGGCCTGCGTGCGTGTCTTGCCGTAGGAGTTGGTGTTCAGCGTGCCCGTGGTGCTGGTCATCCAGTCGGTGATGGGCGCCGCCGAGGTGCCGTAGGTCACTGACGCCAGCCGGTAAGTGTTGTGGTGCAACCCGGCCGACACCGTGTGCGCGCCCAGCCGCCACTGGCCGCGCACGTCGATGTTGTCCCAGCCGGTGCCGGCGGCGTCGGTCAGCTGCCCACCGGGGCGCGTCGCGCCGAAGCCGTTGTCGACGCCGTTGCTGGGCGTGGCCGAACGCGACAGGTCCTTGGCCTGGTCATACACACTGGCCACGACCTCCAGGTCAAAGAGGCCGCCGGTGTTGGAGCGCAGGGCCAGGCCGTGCATGCGGTGCTCGCTGCGCGACAGTGATGGTGCTGCTGCACTCACGGTGTAGTCCACCCCGTCGATGCGCACAAACTTCAGCGGGTTGGCCATGGCGGAGCCGGCGTTGTAGACCGTTCTTCCAGTGGTGTCGCGCAGGTAGCTGTCCACCGAGGTGTCTGACGCGTTCTGCCAAAGGCCCAGCGTGTACGAGGCCTGCCAGGCCGGGGTGATCTGCCAGCCGAGCTTGAGCTTCAGCATGTCCTGCACGGTGTGGTCGATGCCGGTGGAGGCAACGACGACACGTGGGTTGCCCGAGGTGTCGATGTCCCGGTAGACGCGGCTGGCATCCACCACGGTGAAGGTGCCGGCGGCCGCGGGTGCGCCCGGCTTGGCGGTCGCCGTGCCGAAGGTCTGCGGGTGGCCCTGGTTGTCCAGGCGCTCGGCGCTGAGCCACCCGCTGAACGCGCCGCGCGCATCACCGAGCGACACGCTGGCGCGGCCGCCGCTGAAGCGGTTGTTGGTGCCGTATTCACGGAAGCGCTGGCTGAAGGCGTCCAGCTTGGCGTGGGCCTCGAAGCGCGTGGGCATGCGGGTGTGGATGCGCACCACACCGCCGGCGGAGTTGCCCGGAAACTGAGCCGAGAAGGGCCCGTAGATGACCTCCACCCGCTCGATCTCCTCGGGCGACACCATGCCCCAGCGCGGGGCGGTGGCGAAGCTGTTGTTGAGGAAGTTGGACAGCAGCAGGCCGTCGGCGTAGACGGTGGTCTGCGCGCTGGCCACCGAGCTGTTGACCCGCATCACCAGGATGCTGTTGCGGTCACCGATGTAGCGTTCGCGCACGTGCACGCTTGGCAGGTACTGCAGCACGCCGGCCGTGGTGGGTGTGTTCGAGATTTCCTCGATCTGCACGGCCGAGACCGATTCGACGGTGGCGGGCAGCAGGGCTTGCTGGGCTTCCCGACGCTGGCCAGTGATGATCACCTGGCTGGGGGCGGGTGAGGGCGGCGTGAGCGCGGGTGCGGCTTCAGTGGTGGGCTGCCCGATGGCGGTGCCGTGGCACAGCCACAGGCAGGCGGCCGCGAGTGCGGTGACAGGAAAGGGGTGACGCAGCGCAACGCTGCCGTGGAACGAGGACGGGTGCATGGGAGGGCCTTGTGCTGAACGCAGGCGTCGGGTGGGCGACACCGGTGGTGTCGCGGCCTGACCAGACGCGCGGAGGTGGGGGCAGGGCTCACCGTCGTGGCGAACCCTGGCGGGGCGGTCAGGGCGACCGCCGGACCTCAGGCGCTCAGTGGCGGGGCTCGGCTGGGCCGCTGCACCCAGGCGTGCAGCGTGTGGGGCCCATGCAGGAACAGGGCCGGCCAGGTGGCCAGCGTCGGCTGCGCCGCCAGGTCCAGCGTCAGCGGCAGGGCCGGCAAGGCCGCGTGCCCGATGCCCGAGAAGCAGCATGGGCAGGAGCGGGTGTCGGCCTGGTGCTCGCCAGTGTCACTGGCGGGCTGCACGGCGACCGCGGGGTGGCCGCTGCCGTAGCAGATGGCCAGCCAGGGGTCATTGGCGGCAGCGGCGGGTGCTGCTGCCCGCAGGGCCAGGGGCGCCAGCAACGAGCTGATGCACGCCAGCATCGCCAGCAGGGCGATGAGGCGGCGGTTTCGTCGGGCCAGGGCCATGCGCAGATTCTAGGCGTGCGCCTGGCGCGTTGGAGTCATCGATCACCACCCGGGGCACCGCCACGTGTGTCAGGGCGTCACTGGCGCTGCGCCGTGGGGCCGGGATGCGGTTCATGACGAGCTCACGGTGAAGAAGTAGCGGTCAGCCGCAGCGCGAGTTTCTGGGTGGATGACACCACCCATCGCTGCAGCCTCTCGGCCAAGGCGCATGCCGATGGCGATAGCGCGGGTGCGACGTCGCCGGCGGCCTGCTGGATGGCGGCGGGCACACGGTCGGCCATGTCGGTGGCCTGCTGAGCCAGGTACCGCGGGCGCATGCCCAGTTGCCGAGCCATCCGTGCCAGGTTCTCGCTGCCCATCTCGCCAGGCCTGACCTCGCCGCCAACCGCGAATGCAAACTCGGGCGACAAGCCCGGGTACAGGCGCGTGCACATCAGGTCGTAGAACGGCGTCAACGTCACGCCCTGGCCGGGCACGCTGTAGAGCGACAGGTTTTTCGCGTGGCTGTCGTTGTTGCCGACGTAGAGGTTGAAGAAGACCCAGCGCACGAGGTGGCGAAGGTCGACGGCGGGCTGCGCGCTGTAGCGGCGAATGAGGTCAGCGCACACTGCCAGGCCGGGGCCGCCTTCCTTCTCGTACTTTCGGACGGACAGCGTACCGGCCAGCTGGCACAGGTCGTACTGCACCAGCCGGGCCAGCGTACCGTCGGGGCGCCGCTGGCGGTCGAAGCGGCGCACCACGCAGGCTTCGGTGTGCGGCTCGTAGAAGACGTCGGCCGTCGGAAGGCCGGCGAGCGCCGCGGCACGCATCACGATGGCCTCGTTCGCTGCCGAGTGCCAGACCTTGGCCAAGCGGCGGATGTTGGGCTTGAGGATGTGCGTGGACGGCGAGGTGCCCTTGGGCAGCATCGGCGCCCCGTCGTCAAAGATGGCCAGACTGGTCTTGTCCTGCGCGCCGGCCAGCGAGATGCGGGTGCCTTGCCCGTGGATGTCGATGGCGGAGGCCGACCGCTGGGCCAGGATCGCGGCGATGGCCTCCCAGGTGGTGGCGTCGTGGCGCGGCGGTTCCGGTGTCAGCCCGGGCGCCACCAGCACATAAGCCCCCGCGGTGTCGCCTGCCACCTCCAACAACAGCGAGAAGAGGGTGGACGCCTTGCGCTGGGCGGCCAGGTAGTCGCGCAGTTCACCTTCGGGCAGCAGGTTCTCGAAGAAGGCCTGGACCTCGGGCGACGTCTGCTGGCCAGGCTGGAACGGGATGGCGGCCAGCGACATGCGCTCGCCGCCGTCCAGCCATGTTGCGGCGTACTCGAAGGCCAGCGGCGCGCTGTCGTGTACCGCGCCGGCCAGGGCGCTGCCGTAGTAGACATCCAGCCGTTCAGGCCGCGGCGACATCACGCGCGCCTCACCGCGCTGGCGAGGAACGGGAAGCCTTGAGGCGCACCACCACCTCCAGCCCCAGAAGGTCCATCAGGTCCATCACCTTCTGGAGTTGGACCGTCGGCTTGCCGTTCTCCAGGTCCACGATGAAGCGGTTGCCGGTGTTGCCCAGGCCGGCCACATCCAGCTGCGTGAGGGCGAGCCGCTTGCGCTGTGCGCGGATGACGCTGCCCAGTTCCAGCGAAGAGTGGATCGGCGTTTCCGATTCGATCACGTTACCCATCGGTAATTGTTTGGTCGAGAACGCCATGCTGGACTTCCGGAGTTACCTTTCGGTCATTTTCCGCGCTACGCCGCCGGAGGTCAAGCGAAAGTGACCGATCGGGAATCATGGCGGAGGCGGTGGTCAGCGGCGGGGGTCCCGGGCTGCAGGGGTCTCAGGCGCCCCCCGCACCGGTCCGCTGCTCGCCGGGGGACAACCTGGCCATTCACCTCGCGCTCGAGCGGGCGCCGCGGGGCAGCGTGCTGGTGGTCACCACCGACAACTTCGTGGCGGGCGACTGGGGCGAGGTGCTGACGGTGGCGGCCGAGGCCGCCGGCATCGTCGGCCTGGTGATGGATGGTGGTGTGCGAGACGTCGCGGCGATGACCCGTCGGCGCTTTCCGGTCTTCACGCGCGGCATCTCCGTGCGCGGCACCATCAAGGCGAGCGCGCCATCGGTTGGCCAGCCCATCCTGATGACCGGCGTGCCGGTCGCCGCCGGTGACTTGGTCATCGCCGATGACGACGGCGTGGTGGTCCTTCCGTCGGGCCGCGTCGTCGACGTCTTGGCGGCGGGTGAAGCACGGGCCCGGAAGGAAGACGACGTCATGGCGCGGCTGGCCCAGGGTGAGACGACCGTGGATCTCTTCGGGCTGTCGGTGTGGCGGGGGCGCGCATGAGCGACACGTCGCAGCGCTTGAACGTCCACCTCGCGGCCGCGCAGCCCTTGGCCACCTACCGCATGATCGACCGCGTGGCCGAACGCAAGGCGTCCGGTGCACCGGTGATCTCGCTCAATGCCGGCGAGCCGGACTTCGACACACCGCCACACGTGTGCCAGGCGGCCATCGCCGCCATCACCGCCGGCCATACGCGCTACACCCAGGTGGCCGGCTTGCGTGCCTTGCGTGAAGCCGTCGCCGCGATGTTTGGCCGCGAGAACGGCATTGACACGCGCTGGCAGCAAACGCTGGTGTGCAGCGGCGGCAAGCAGGTGATCTACAACGCTTTGGCTGCCACGCTCAACGACGGGGACGAGGTCATCATCCCGGCGCCGTACTGGGTCAGCTACCCGGAGATGGTGCAGTTGTGCGGCGCCAAGGCCACCCTCGTCGCCTGCGGCGAGGCCAGCGGCTTCAAGCTGACACCGCAGGCCCTGGCCGACGCCATCACGCCGCGCACACGCTGGCTGATCCTCAACTCGCCGTCCAACCCGACGGGCGCCGTGTACAGCGCAAAGGAACTTCGGGCGCTGGCCGAGGTGCTGCTGGGACACCCTGATGTGCTGGTGCTGAGCGACGACATCCACGAGCACCTGGTCTTTGACGGCGCGCCCTTCGCCACCCTGGCGCAGGCAGACGATGAACGGGGTCTCCAAGGCCTACGCCATGACCGGCTGGCGCATCGGCTTCGCGACGGGGCCCGCCTGGTTGCTGGAAGCCATGGAGAAGCTGCAGGGCCAGCAGACCTCCGGCGCCTGCTCCATCTCGCAGCATGCCGCGCTGGCCGCGCTGACCGGGCCGCAGGAATTTGTGCGGGACACCCGCGCCGTCTTCGAGCGCCGCCGCGATGCCGTGGCGACCCGCTTGAACGGCATCCGTGGTCTGCACTGTGCGAAGCCGGCGGGCGCGTTCTATGCGTTCGCGTCTTGCGACGGGCTGATCGGCCGCCGCAGCGCCGCGGGCCGCTTGCTCGCCTCTGACGAGGATGTGGCCCTGGCCCTGCTGGACGAAACCGGTGTGGCCGTCATGCCGGGCAGTGCCTTCGGGCTGGGGCCGTATCTGCGCATCGCCTATGCGCTGGACGACGCCTCACTCGACAGGGCGTGCACAGCGATTCACGATTTCGCCGAATCGACCCGCGCATGACCGATGGCGCCGATCGTCTTCCTGCACGGGTTCGGCTCGACCAAGGAAGACTGCGCCGACTTCGTTCACCACGCGGCGTTCGACGGCCGTCCGTCGTCGGCTCGATGGTGGAACTGTCGGACCACGGCGCAGTGATGGACAAGTTTCTGGCCCTGCCGATGCCGCGCATGTTCATGTACGGGCAGCAGAACGCGTCGCTGTCCAACCTTCCGACGCTTCGCGCCCAGGGTGTGCGTGTGGCCGAGATTCCGCACTGCGGGCACATTCCGCTGTACTCGAATCCCGCTCTGATGTGGCGGGGCATCGCGGACAGCATCGCCTCGACACCGCCTTGACGGGAAACGTGCAGGGCAGCCGTGACCTGGCGGCCGTGCGCGGATGCTGGGCGACGACCCGCTGAACTACTCGATGTTCTGCACCTGCTCGCGCATCTGCTCGATCAGCACCTTCATCTCCACCGCGATCCCGGTGAGCTCCAGCGCGGCCGACTTGCTGCCCAGCGTATTGGCCTCGCGGTGCAGTTCCTGGATGAGGAAGTCCAGCCGCTTGCCCAGCTCGCCGCCGGCCTTCAGCAGGCGCTCGATCTCGTCCAGGTGTGCGCGCAGCCGGGAGAGTTCCTCGGCCACGTCGATGCGGATGGCCAGGGTGGCGGCCTCGCTCAGCGCCCGCTCCTGAAGGGCTTCGGGGGGCACGCTGCCGGCGGCGCCAGCGCTGTCCAGCGCTTCGCGCCAGCGTTCCAGAAACCGTTCCTGCTGGCGCTTGACGACCGCCGGGACCAGGGGTTCGGCCTGGGTGGCCAGCGCACGCAGGCGCTGGGTGCGTTCGCGCAGCATGGCGCTGAGCTTGGCGCCCTCGCGTTCGCGGGCTTCGCGGAGTGCGGCGATGGCCTGGGCCGTGGCCTGCAGGGCGACGTCGTCCAGGCGTTCGGTGGCGGCGCTGCCGCGGCACCAGTTGAGCACCTCGTTGACGCTCAGGCCCCGGGCCTGCGGCAGCCATGACTGCACTGTTCCTTCCAGGCGGCTGAGCTGGTTCAGCTGCTCCGGGGTGGGCCGAGGCCAGGCGGTGTCGGCCTCGCGCTGGGTGGCCAGCCGCATCTCGATCTTGCCGCGCCGGAAGGCCGCGCCCAGCTGCTCGCGCAGGGTGGGCTCCAGCGCGCGCAGTTCGTCGGGCAGCTTGAAGACCAGGTCCAGGAAGCGCCCGTTGACCGAGCGCAATTCCACGTTCAGATGCGCCCGTGAGAGGCCGTCTGCCGCCGCTGTCACCAGCGTGCTGGCATACCCCGTCATGCTATAAACCGCCATCGTTTTTTGCCCAGAAGTTCCCGCCGATTATGTCGTCCAAGCCGAAACCGTCACCGCTGCCAGCAGGCACCGTGGTGGGCGGCTACCAGATCGTCAAGAAAGTGGCCTCAGGCGGTTTTGGCGTGGTGTATCTGGCCGAGGATGCCGACCGCCGGATGGTGGCCCTGAAGGAATACCTGCCATCGTCGCTGGCTGAACGTTCCCCCGGGGAACTTACGCCCCGGGTGAAGCCCGACAAGCAGCCCCTGTACCGGCTGGGTTTGAAGAGTTTTTTCGAGGAAGGTCGTTCGCTCGCGCAGATCAGCCACCCCAGCGTGGTATCGGTGCTGAATTTCTTCCGCGAAAACGAAACTGTCTACATGGTGATGAATTACTTGCAAGGAGATACCTTGCAGGATTTCATCGTGACCGCGCGGGACCTCAAACGCGACAAGGTCTTTCGCGAATCCACCATTCGCAGCCTGTTTGATGAAGTGTTGCGGGGTTTGCGCATCGTGCACCAGCACAAGATGCTGCACCTGGACATCAAGCCGGCCAACGTCTTCATCACCAACGACAACAAGGCGGTGCTGCTCGACTTTGGCGCCGCGCGCGAGGTGCTCAGCAAGGAAGGCAACTTCATCCGGCCGATGTACACCCCGGGTTTTGCGGCCCCCGAGATGTACCGCCGCGACGGCGCGCTGGGCCCCTGGACAGACATCTACGCCATCGGTGCCTGCATCTATGCCTGCATGCAGGGCTACCCGCCCAACGACGCCCCGCAGCGCCTGGAAAAGGACCGCCTCGCGCTGAGCCTGTCGCGCCTGCGCAATGTCTATTCCGACAACCTCATCGAGGTCACCGAGTGGTGCATGTCGCTGGACCCTCTCTCGCGCCCGCAGAGCGTGTTTGCGCTGCAAAAGGAACTCTCGCGCGAGACTGAACGCCGCTACACCAAGCTGTCCTTCAGCGAACGGCTCAAGCTGCAGCTTGAGACGCTGAAGACCGGCGCCAAGGCCTGAGCGACGGAGCCCCCGCATGCGATTTGCCGTCTACCAAGTCAGCCGCCGCGGCGGGCGCGAGCGCAACGAGGACCGCATGGGTTACTGCTACACCCGTGACGCCGGCCTGTTTGCGCTGGCCGACGGCATGGGCGGCCACCCCGAAGGTGACGTGGCCGCCCAGCTCGCGCTGCAGACCCTGGCCGCGCTGTTCCAGCGCGAAGCCAAGCCCAAGCTGGCCGACCCGCTGAAGTTCATCAACGACGCCTGCATCACCGCCCACCATCAGCTGATTCGTTACGCCAGCGAAAAGGGCCTGCTGGATACCCCTCGTACCACCGTGGTGGCCTGCCTGCTGCAGGGCAGCGCGGCCTACTGGGCGCACTGCGGTGATTCACGCCTTTACCTGATGCGCGGCCCCAAGCTGGTGGCGCGCACGCGGGACCATTCCTACACCGAACTGCAGGAAGCGATGTCGTCGGTGGTGCCCATGAACGAGCGCTTCAACCGCAACGTGCTGTTCACCTGCCTGGGCAGCCCAGGCAAGCCGGTGATCGACACGGCCGGGCCCTTCGCGCTGCAGCCGGGTGACCGTGTCATGCTGTGCAGCGACGGCCTCTGGAGCGCCTTGCCCGACGACGAGATCGCCGGTGTGATGGGCCGCCGCCCGGTGTCTGACGCCATGCCGGAGCTGGTTGAGCGTGCCCTGCGCGTGGCTGGTGCCCGCAGCGACAACGTCACCGTGCTGGGCGTGGAATGGGAAGCCGATGAGCTGGACGACACCAGCGGCGCGGTGTCCACGCAGTCGCTGGGCGATGACGTCTTTGCCTCCACCATCCAGGCCAGCCTGGCCGCGGAAGGGGGCCCGCCGGACGAGCTGGACGACGCCGAGATCGAACGCTCCATCCGCGAGATCAACGAAGCCATCAAGCGGTCTTCTCAGAAGCGCAGTTAGCCGTCGCAGCACCGGCCGGCGCTGCCCGCCCTTTCGCGTGTCCCGGCCGCGGAACTTCAGCCGACAATGCGGCTCCATGGCAACAGTGAGGTGCGCTGCCGTGCCCGGCCAGACGCGGGGTACGGCAAGCCGCATCGGTGGAGTGAGACATGTCGACATTTGAACGTTCTGGTGGGCGCGCCCACGACGCGCTGCGCCCGGTGCGCCTGCAGCGTGGCTACACCTGCCACGCCGAAGGCTCCGTGCTGGTGGCCTTCGGCCAGACGCAGGTGCTGTGCACCGCCTCGGTGGAAGAGCGTGTGCCGCCGCACAGGCGGGGCAGCGGCGAAGGCTGGGTGACGGCCGAATACGGGATGCTTCCGCGCAGCACCCACACACGCAGCGACCGCGAAGCCGCCAAGGGCAAGCAGAGCGGCCGCACGCAGGAAATTCAGCGCCTGATCGGCCGTTCGCTGCGCACGGTGTTTGACCTTCGCGCGTTGGGTGAACGCACGCTGCACCTCGATTGCGACGTGCTGCAGGCCGACGGCGGTACCCGTACCGCGGCCATCACCGGCGCATTTGTCGCCGCGCAGGACGCCGTCACCTGGCTGCTGGCGCAAGGCAAGATAGCCTCTTCGCCGATCCGCGACCATGTCGCCGCGGTGTCGGTGGGCATCGTGCAGGGCGTGCCGCTGCTGGACCTGGAATACACCGAAGACTCGTCCTGCGACACCGACATGAACGTCGTGATGACTGGGCGCGGCGGATTTGTCGAGGTGCAGGGCACGGCCGAGGGCGAGGCCTTCAGCCGCGAACACCTGGACGTGATGCTGTCGCTGGCGTCGCAGGGCATTGGCCAGTTGGTGGCGGCGCAGCGGGCGGCGCTGGCGCAGGAGCTCACCCTGGCGGGGCCCGGCCGATGACGCTGCCCATCGTCCTGGCGTCGAACAACGCCAAGAAACTGAAGGAACTGTCGGCCTTGCTGGCAGAGCTGCCCGTCTCGCTCGTGTCGCAGGGCAGCCTGGGCATCCCGGAGGCCGAAGAGCCGCACGCCACGTTTGTGGAAAACGCATTGGCCAAGGCGCGGCACGCTTCAGCGGCCAGCGGCCGCGCGGCGCTGGCCGACGATTCCGGCCTCTGCGTGGCGGCGCTTGGCGGTGCCCCGGGCGTCATCTCTGCCCACTATGCCGGCCTGGTCCCGCCCGAGGCCGACCGTGAAGCCACGCGCCGTCGGCAGGACGCCGCCAACAACCAGCGCCTTTTGGCCGAGCTGTCTGAGCTCGCGCCGCAGTCCGAACGCAGCGGCTGGTTCATCTGCACCCTGGTGGCCGTGCGCCACCCCCAGGACCCCGAGCCCCTGGTGGCGGTGGGTCGCTGGCCGGGGCACATCCTTCCTGCGCCGCGCGGCGATGGTGGCTTTGGCTACGACCCACTCATGTTCATCCCCGCGCTGGGCCATACCGTGGCCGAACTCAGCGCAGCGCAGAAGAACGCCGTCAGCCACCGTGCGCAGGCCACCGCGCAGCTGAAAGCCCTGCTGCGCCAGACCTGGTTCGCCAGATGAAGCCCACCAGTTCCGTCTTCCAGCTGCATGCGGCGCCGCCGGCGCCCGTGTCGGCCGACCCTTGGCGCGGCGGAACGCTTCAGCTCAAGAGCCTGCCGCCGCTGGCGCTGTATGTGCACATTCCCTGGTGCCTGAAGAAGTGTCCCTACTGCGATTTCAACTCACACGCCGCTGCCACTGGCAAGGCCTTGCCCGAGCGTGACTACCTGGGCGCACTGCGGGCTGACCTGGAAGCCTCCCTGCCGCTGGTGTGGGGCCGGCGGGTGAGCGCCATCTTCATCGGCGGTGGTACGCCGAGCCTGTTTGCGCCGGAATCCATCGAACAGCTGCTGGCCGACGTGCGCGCGCGCTTGCCGCTGGAGCCTGGCTGTGAAGTGACGCTGGAGGCCAACCCCGGCACCTTCGAGGCCCAGCGTTTCCAGGCCTTCCGTGGCGCGGGGGTGACGCGGTTGTCCATCGGTGTGCAGACTTTTGGCGATGACGCGCTGCAGCGCATAGGCCGGGTGCACGATGGCCGCCAGGCCCGCGCCGCCGTGGATGAAGCTGCCGCCGCGTTCGAGACCTTCAACCTGGACCTGATGTACGCGTTGCCGGGCCAGACGCTGGACGCCCTGCGGGAAGACCTTCACACGGCCTTGAGCTACCAGCCACCGCACCTGTCGGTCTACCACCTCACGCTGGAGCCGAACACCTGGTTTGCCACGCACCCACCCACGCTCCCCGACGACGACACCGCCGCCGACATGCTGGACCTCATCACCGAAACCACGGCGGTGCGCGGGCTGCAGCGCTACGAGATCTCGGCCTTTGCCGAGGCCGGCCACCGTTGCCGACACAACCTGAACTACTGGCAGTTTGGCGATTACCTGGGCATTGGCGCTGGCGCACACAGCAAGCTCAGCTTTGCCCACCGGATCATCCGGCAAGTGCGCTGGCGCGAACCGGCACGCTACATGGAGCAGGCCAACGCCAGTGCGGCCGTGTCCAACGAACACGAAGTCACGCGCGACCAGCTGACGTTTGAATTCATGCTCAATGCGCTGCGCCTGCGCGACGGCTTCGCCATGGACGACTTCTGCGCGCGCACGGGCCTGCTGCCCAGCGTGATGGACAAGCCGCTGGCCACCGCCGTCAGCCGTGGGCTGCTGGCCACCGAGGTGGACGACATCGGCCGTGTGCGGCGTGTCTGGCCCACCGAGCGGGGCTTTGATTTCCTGTCCGACGCCCAGCAGCTGTTCCTGCCGGCACCGCGCCTCAGACCCGGCTCGTGAGCCTTCCGGCCGTGCTGCGCAGCCGTTCCAGCAGCCGGGGCGTGATCTGCTGCAGCGGCAGCACCTCGTTCACGCCGCCATGCGCAATCGCCTCACGCGGCATGCCGAAGACCACGCAGGTCGCTTCGTCCTGCGCCACGTTCCAGGCCCCGGCGTCGCGCATGGTCTTCATGGCCTTGGCGCCGTCGGCGCCCATCCCGGTGAGCATGACACCGATGGCATTGGGGCCGACCACCCGCGCCGCGGAATTGAACAGCACCTCCACCGACGGCTTGTGGCGGTTGACGGGCTCTCCATCGGCCACCCGCGCCACGTAGTTGGCGCCTGAGCGTTCCACCCACAGGTGCTTGCCGCCCGGGGCCAGGTAGGCGTGGCCCGGCAGCACCCGTTCGCCGTCGCGGGCCTCGGCCACGCGCATCTGGCTGGCGGCGTTCAGCCGCGCGGCATAGCTGGCGGTGAAGCCCGGTGGCATGTGCTGCGTGATCAGCACCGCGGGCGTGTCGGCCGGCAGGTAGGCCATCACTTCGCGGGTGGCTTCGGTGCCGCCGGTGCTGGCGCCGATGAAGATGATCTTTTCCGTGGACAGGCGTCCCAGCGCCGGGGTGACAGGCGGCGGCGCGCTGGCCTGCGCAGGGCCGGTGGTCACGCGCCGGACGTGGGCCTTCGAGGCTGCGCGGATCTTGTCGGTGATGTCGTCAGACAACTGCCGGATACCGTCGGCCACGCCCAGGCGCGGCTTGGCCACAAAGTCGAGGGCGCCCAGTTCCAGCGCCTTCATCGTGACTTCAGCGCCGCGTTCGGTCAGCGTGGACACCATCACCACCGGCATGGGGCGCAGCCGCATCAGCCGCGACAGGAACTCCAGGCCGTCCATGCGCGGCATCTCGACGTCCAGCGTGATGACGTCGGGGTTGAGTTCCCGGATCATCTCGCGGGCCGCCAGTGGGTCGGCTGCCGAGCCCACACACTGCATGTCGGGCTGGCGGTTGATGATCTCCGCCAGCAGGCCGCGCACCAGCGCAGAGTCGTCCACCACCACGACGCGGGTCTTGTTGTTCTGCGTCACTTTGCGCCCTCCTGCCGTGTCAGAAAAGGTCCACCGTGCCGATGGTGGCTGCCGGCGCTGCCACACGCTGGCGTGCCATGCGCTCCTGCGCAGCCAGGGCTTCGCTGTGCTGGGGCTGCAGACGCTTGACCAACGCCTTGCCCGTCTTGGGCAGAAACGCGACCTTGCGGGGGTAGATGTCCAGCACGTCCTTGGACACCATCGGAATGCGTTCGGTGCGCAGGTAGTCCAGCGCAAACTGGGTGTTGCGTTCGCCGACCTGGATGCTGTTCATGCCGTCGATGACGGCCCCACCGCCAAACACCTTGGCCTCCAGCGACGAGCGGTTGGCGCCGCGCTTGATCAGTTCCCCGATGAGCTGGTCCATGGCGTAGGCGCCATAGCGGCCGCCGCTGGCTGTGCCGTCGCTGGGCCCATCGGGCAGCATGAAGTGGTTCAGCCCGCCGATCTGGCGCTCGCGGTCCCATAGGCAGACCGCGATGCACGAACCCAGCGTGGTCGTGATCAGCACGTCCTGGTTGTCCACATAGAACTCACCCGGAAGCACCTTGGCGCATTCGATCTTGAAATGGGCGTCCCAGAAGAAGAAGCTGGCTTCGCCGGCCTTGCGCGGCTGGGCGCGCAGCGCAGCCAGGCGGGGTGTCATGCCGATACTGTCCTGGGAGGAGCCGGGTGCTGTGGCCATGGTGGTGGGGCGCTCGCGATGATGCCCGTCCTCAGACGCGCTGGTAGATGGTCTTGCCGCGCAATTCGAAGAGATCGCGCGACTCCGTGAAGTTTTCGGAGTGCCCCACAAACAGCAGGCCCTTGGGGCGCATGCGGCTGTGGATTCGCTCCAGCACGCGCCGTTGCGTGGGCGCGTCGAAATAGATCATCACGTTGCGGCAGAACACGATGTCAAAGGGTTCGCCCAGCGAGTCCCACTGGGTGCTCATCAGGTTGAACACACGGAACTCCAGCAGCCGCTGAAGCTCAGGCTTGGCGCGGATGAAACCGGCATTGCCGCGCATGCCACGCATGAAGTGGCGGCGCAGCTGTTCGGGGGTCAGCCCTCGCGCGTCGGCGGCATAGACACCCCGCTCGGCGGTGGCCAGCACGTGGGTGTCGATGTCGGTGCACAGGACGCTCACCGCGGCTCGGGCATCCAGCGCGTCGAGGGCCGTGATCGCCAGTGAGTAGGGCTCCTCACCGGTGGATGCCGCGCTGCACCAGATGCGTGTGGCGGCACCGCGACGCTTCTGCAACTCTTCGTGCAGGGCTGTGAAGTGATGTGGCTCGCGGAAGAAGGAGGTGAGGTTGGTCGTCAGGCAGTTGGTGAAGGCCTGCCACTCGCTGGCGCCGGCGCTGCCAGCCATGCCTTCCAGATGGTCCAGGTAGCTGGCAAAGCTGCGGTGCCCCGTCTCGCGCAGACGGCGCGACAGGCGGCCATAGACCATGGCCTGCTTGCCTTCCTGCAGGTTGATGCCCGCCCGCGCATAGATGAGGCGGCGCACCCGTTCAAAGTCCGTGTGGCTGAACGCAAACTCGGCGGCCTGGCCCGAACTCTCCTGGCGCATGGCGGCATCGCTGGCGGGTGCAAACGGCAAGGCGTGGTCCTTCATGGCTGTGGCGTCACAGGGCTTGCCTGGAGTGTGCGGCGCCAGGGGTGACCCAGGTGCGCTGAACAGGGCACCGTTCAACCAGCATTTCGCAACGAGTGCGTCACCATGCCTGCCTAGACTGCGGCGGTCTGGACAGGCTTGACACAGTGCCTTGAGCCGAATACCCCCACCATCTGCTGTTTCTGCCGCTGTACACGCCGCCGCATCCGCCGACTCGGCCGAGCCCTTGCAGCTGGATCTCGCGCTGCAGCTGCTGCGGCATGCGGGCCACGAGCTGGTGCCCGAGGTACTTCAATCGCCGCGTGGGCTGCAGACCGTGATCGACGCGCTGGTGGAGATCTCCAGCCGCGACGCGCTGACAGGGCTTGCCAACCGGCGCAGCTTCGAGCTGTCGCTGGCGCGCGAGATCGACCGCGTCGCGCGCTCGGGCGAGGCGGCGCTGCTCCTGACGCTGGACATCGACCATTTCAAGCGCATCAACGACAGCCATGGCCACGCCGCGGGCGATGAGGTCATCCGGGCGGTGGCCGCGATGCTGACCGAGACTGTGCGCCCGATGGACCTGGTCGCCCGGGTGGGCGGCGAGGAATTTGCGGTGATCCTGCCCAACTGTTCTGCCCAGTTTGCTGAAAGGGTGGCTGACCGCATTCGCAGCAAGGTGCAGTCGGCGCTGATCACCACCTGCACCGGCGACACCCTGCAGGCCACCATCAGCATTGGTGGCGCCTACGCACCGCAGTGGGTCCGCTCCTCGCCGGTGATGTGGACCGAACGGGCCGACCGTCAGCTCTACCGGGCCAAGGCCCTCGGGCGCAACCGGGTATGCCTGGAGCCCTCAGCCAGCAGCACGGTGAGCGCCGAGGAAAAAGAGTTGCTGTTTGCGCTGTCACCCCTCCACGACCACGAATGATGGCCACTGACACCACCGATCGTCCGCGCGCCCGCAGCCTGGCCGTTACCAGCGGCAAGGGCGGCGTCGGCAAGACCTTTGTCTCGGCCAACCTCGGCGCAGCGCTGGCCCGTCAGGGCTTCAAGGTGCTGGTGCTGGATGCCGACCTGGGCCTGGCCAACCTGGACGTCGTGCTGAACCTTCCACCGCATGTGACGCTGCACGACGTGCTGATGGGCAAGCGTTCGCTGGACGAGGCGCTCATGAAGGGGCCCTGCGGCATGGATGTGCTGCTGGCCGGTTCCGGCATGGTGGAGTATTCGCGGCTGACACCCAGTGTGCGCGGGGCGCTGCACGACGTGCTGAACCAGCTGTTGCCGCGGTACGACCACGTCATCCTGGATACCGGTGCCGGCATTTCCGACGTGGTGCTCTACACCGTGTCGCTGGCCAGCGAGGCGCTGCTGGTGGTGACCCCCGAGCCCACCTCGATGACCGATGCCTACGCCACGGTCAAGGTGCTGGCCCAGACACAGCAGCGCCGGCAGGTGCAGGTGATCGTCAACCAGACGCGTCGCCAGGGTGAGGCCCGGGCCGTGTGCAACCAGTTGCAGACCGTGGTGGACCGCTTCTGCAACCCGACGCTGGACAGTGCGCTGCGCCTGGAGCTGGTGGGCGACATTCCCAGCGACCCGGCCGTGCGTGATGCCGTCAGCCGCCGGCAGCTGTTGCTGGAGGCCATGCCGGGCGCGCCGGCGGCGATGGCCATCGTGGACGCCGCGACGCGGCGCGTGCGCTAGGGACAGACGGCTTGCCCGGCGGCTTGCCGGACAGCCTCCCCGCCACGCTGATGGGCTGGGCCACAATGGCCCGATGACTTCCGCCGACGCGCCCCCACCGTCACCCCAGACGCCCTACGACGCCCTGGGCGGTGACGCCCAGGTGCGGGCGCTGGTCGACCGCTTCTACGACCTGATGGACCTGGAGCCCGTGTTTGCCGGCATCCGCGCGCTGCACCCGTCGTCGCTGGAGGGTTCGCGCGAGAAGCTGCACCACTTCCTGAGTGGCTGGCTGGGTGGGCCTGACCTGTACGTGCAGCGCCACGGCCACCCCCGGCTGCGAGCCCGGCACCTGCCCTACAGCATCGGCATCGCCGAACGGGACCAGTGGATGGCCTGCATGCTGCAGGCCATGGAAGAGCAGCAGATCGACGCCGAGATGGCCGAACGCCTGGCCCGCGCGTTCTTTGGCACGGCCGACTGGATGCGCAACCGCTGACGGCCTGGCGGCGGGCCCTCAGGGTGCCAGCAGCACGATCAGCGCCCCGGCACCACCTTGTGGCCCCGCGGCCTGCGCAAAGGCAATCACTTCGTCGCACTGCGCCAGCCAGCGCTGCACCTTGCCCTTGAGCACGGGTTCGCGGCCGGGTGACCCCAGCCCCTTGCCATGCACCACCCGCAGGCAGCGGTGGCCCTGGCTGCGTGTCTGACGCAGGAACAGCGCCAGGGCGTCGCGGGCCTCGTCGCGGCGCAGGCCGTGAAGGTCAATCTGGCGCTGGATGGCCCAGTGGCCGCGCCGCAGACGCACCAGCACATCGGCAGAGATGCCGGGGCGCCGAAAACTGAGCCCGTCGTCGGTGAGCAGCAGCGATTCGACATCCACCTCGTCCGACAGCGCCGCCTTCAGCGCCTGCGCTTCATCGGCCTGCCGCATGCGGGGGATCGGCGCTGGCGGCTTCCCGGCCAACGCGGCCCTGTCCGAGGGGGGCAGCAGGGTCACCGGCCCGACCGCATGGGCAAAGGCCATGCGTTCACGGTCGCGCTGGCGCTGCTCGGCGGCCAGGGCTTCCAGGCGGCGCCGTTCGGCGGCTGCCTCGGCTTCGGCCGCGCGCGCCCGCTGGCGCAGGGCCGCGGCCAGTTCCGAGAAGCCCTGCAGCGGCCGCGCTGGCTTGGCGGAGGCTTTCACAGCAGCCCGCGTTCGGCGAAGGACACCGTCTGGCCATGGCCCACGACGATGTGGTCAAGCAGGCGGACATCCACCAGGGCCAAGGCCTCGCGCAGGGCGGTGGTCAGCCGTTGATCCTGCATCGACGGCTCGGCCACACCCGAGGGGTGGTTGTGGGCCACGATGACACTGGCCGCATGACAGGCCAGCGCTTCACGCACCACCTCGCGCGGGTAGACGGCTGTCTGCGTGAGCGTGCCGCGGAACAAGGTTTTCATGGTGATGAGCCGGTGCTGGGCATTCAGGAAGACAACCGCGAATTCTTCATGGGCCAGCTTGCCCATGTGCAACTGCAGGTATGCACGCACGGCCGGGCTGGCGTCGAGCACGGGTTGCTGCTGCACCCGCTGAACCAGCGCACGCCGCAGGATCTCCGCCATCGCCGCCAGTTCGGCCTTGCGGGCCGGGCCCATGCCCTTGATGCCCTGAAGATCGCCTTCCCGTGCCTGCAGCAGGCCGGCCAGGCCCCCCAGGCGTTGCAGCAGTTGCGTGGCCAGTTGCATCACGCCCACGCCAGCGGTGCCGGTGCCCAGCTGCAGCGCCAGCAGCTCGGCGTCGGTCAGGCTGGCCATGCCCAGCGCCTGGGCGCGTTCGCGGGGTCGGGCGTCGGCGGGTAGGTCCTTCAGGTTCATGGCACAGGCCTTGGGGCAGGGCTCCGTAGAATCGGGGGCAGTCTAGAGCGTGCGGGCCGTGCCGGTGCCCCGCCTCGGGGCACGCCCAGGTGGTCGCCCCGCAGGAGCGGGCCCCGTCAGGGGGTGTCAGCCCCGCCATCCAGCCCCAGCTTTCCAACCGTCGAGACACTGTGACAACCGTTCAGCCAGGCGCCTTCCTGACCTTGCACTACCGCTTGGCCGGGCCCGATGGGGCCGATGTGATCAACACCTTTGCCGACAAGCCGGCCACGCTGTCGCTGGGCAGCGGGCAGCTGGCGCCGGCCATGGAAGCGTGCCTGATCGGCCTGCCCGAGGGTGCGCGCCAGACCTTCCCGCTGCCGCCGGGCGCAGCCTTCGGCGAGCGCAACCCGCAGCTGCTGCAACGGGTCAAGCGCAGCCTTCTGCACGAGCTGGGCGACCCCGACACCGAGTACACGGTGGGTGACGTGGTGCAGTTTCCGACGCCCGATGGGCAGGGCCAGTACGCCGGTGTGGTGCGCGAGTGCACCGCCGAGTGGCTGCTCTTTGATTTCAACCACCCGCTGGCCGGCCAGGCCGTCAGCTTCGAAGTGCAGATCGTGGGGGTACTGTGAGCCAACAACCGATGATGCCGGCGCCTGGCGCCAACCCGGAAGAAGTCATCCTGGCCGAGCCGCGCGGCTTTTGTGCCGGCGTCGACCGCGCCATCGAGATCGTCGAACGCGCGCTCGAGCGCTTCGGCGCCCCGATCTACGTGCGCCACGAGATCGTGCACAACACCTACGTGGTCAACGACCTCAAGGCCAAGGGCGCCATCTTCATCGAGGACCTTGACGACGTGCCCGCCGGCTCCACGCTGGTCTTCAGCGCCCATGGTGTCAGCCAGGCCGTCCGCCTGGAGGCTGACCGCCGCGGGTTTCAGGTGTTTGACGCCACCTGCCCGCTGGTCACCAAGGTGCACGTCGAGGTGGCCAAGCTGGCCAAGGAGGGCTACGAGTTCATCATGATCGGCCACAAGGGTCACCCGGAGGTCGAAGGCACGATGGGCCAGCTGAGCGAAGGCATCTACCTGGTCGAAGATGTGGCCGACGTGCAGACGGTGCAGCCCAAGGGGCGAAGCCTGGCCGTCGTCACCCAGACCACGCTGAGCGTGGACGATGCGGCCGAGATCCTGGCCGCGGTGAAGCAGCGCTTCCCGTTTGTGCGTGAACCCAAGAAGCAGGACATCTGCTACGCCACCCAGAACCGCCAGGATGCCGTCAAGCTGCTGGCGCCCTCGGCCGACGTGGTCATCGTGGTGGGCAGCCAGTCCAGCAGCAACAGCAACCGCCTGCGCGAGCTGGCCGAGCGCCTGGGCACGCCGGCCTACATGGTCGACGCAGCCGACGACCTGCGCGCCGAGTGGTTTGTCGGCCGCCAGAAGGTGGGTCTGACCGCGGGTGCGTCAGCACCGGACATCCTCGTGCAGCAGGTCATCGCCCGCCTGCGCCAACTGGGCGCCACGACGATCCGCACGATGGACGGTGTCGAGGAAAAGGTGCACTTCCCGCTGCCGCTGGGCCTGGGCGACCGCAGCATGGCCCAGTACCGCAGCAGCCGATCCTGACGGTGCCGGGCCAGGCGCCCACACCCCGCACCACTGTCAACCCTACCCCTTTCGAAGCGAGTTTTTCATGCTGGACATTCAACAGCTGCGCCGCGACCTGGCCGGCACCGTGGCGAGCCTGGAGCGCCGCCGGCAACCCCAGGCCTTCCTCGATGTCGAGCGCTTCAGCGCGCTGGAAGCCGAACGCAAGACATTGCAGACGCAGACCGAAGAGCTGCAGGCCCGCCGCAACGCCCTGAGCAAGCAGATCGGCCAGCTCAAGGCCAAGGGCCAGGACACCGCCGAGACCATGGCGCAGGTGTCGGGCATTGGCGACACGCTCAAGGCCTCGGCCGAGCGCCTGGAGCAGCTGCAGGCCGAGCTGTCCACGATGCTGATGGGCGTGCCCAACCTGCCGCACGACAGCGTTCCACCAGGCACGGATGAGGCCGGCAATGTCGAGGTGCGCCGCTGGGGCAGCCCGCGCGCGTTTGATTTCACACCCCGGGACCACGTCGATGTCGGCGAAGCCCTGGGCCTGGACTTCGACACCGGCGCCAAGCTGTCGGGCTCGCGCTTCACCTTCCTGCGGGGGCCGGCGGCGCGCCTGCACCGCGCGCTGGCGCAGTTCATGCTGGACGTGCAGTCGCAGCAGCACGGCTACACCGAGTGCTGGACGCCCTACATCGTCAACCGCGAGATCCTCGAAGGCACGGGCCAGCTGCCCAAGTTCAAGGACGACATGTTCTGGGTCTTCCGCGGCGGCGACGGTGCGGGTGAGCAGCAGGAGCAGTACCTGATCAGCACCAGCGAGATCTCGCTGACGAACACCGTGCGTGGCCAGATCCTCGACGCCGAGACGCTTCCCATCAAGCTGACGGCCCACTCGCCGTGTTTCCGCTCGGAAGCGGGCAGCGCCGGGCGCGACACCCGCGGCATGATCCGCCAGCACCAGTTCGACAAGGTCGAGATGGTCCAGGTGGTCCACCCCGACACCAGCTACGCCGCGCTGGACGAGATGGTCGGCCACGCCGAGGCCATCCTGCAGCAGCTGGAGCTGCCGTACCGCGTGATGGCGCTGTGCGCCGGTGACATGGGCTTTGGCGCGGCCAAGACCTTCGACCTGGAAGTCTGGCTGCCGGCCCAGCAGGCCTACCGCGAGATCAGCTCCTGCAGCAACTGCGAGGCCTTCCAGGCGCGCCGCATGCAGGCCCGCTTCCGCAATGCGCAGGGCAAGACCGAGTTTGTGCACACGCTCAACGGTTCCGGCCTGGCGGTGGGCCGGGCGATGGTGGCGGTTCTTGAAAACCACCAGCAGGCCGACGGCAGCGTGTTCATTCCGGCGGCGCTGCGGCCGTACCTGGGTGGCGCCGAGACGCTGCGCTAGGCTAGAATCCGTGGTTGTTCAGAGAAAGGTGGCAGAGTGGTCGAATGCGCCGGACTCGAAATCCGGTGTACGGTTTTACCGTACCGAGGGTTCGAATCCCTCCCTTTCCGCCAGAACACTTTCTTCAACTTTCTCTTGTCCCTCGCCGGCTGTCGCAAAGCGTTGATCTGATTGTGATTTTCAGATCCGCGGCGTACCAGGCAGGTCAAGGAAGCCTCTTCTCATCGGGTCGTCGCTCAAGCTGAGACGGTGATTGTCTCAGGACCTCCTGACTGAGCAAGTTCGAAAAGAGTTAGACAAACAAGCACTTGGATCGACCCGGGGTCCGCTGAAGGTCCGTACCGAGCCGAGAAAGGTCAGGAGCTTCGATGTGGCCCGAGATGGCACGCAGGCTTTGGTTGGCTGGTAACCGAGGTTATCGCGTCGGGCTTCGGGCGTGTCATTGGGGGGCCAGCTTGACATGTGGACTCCTCTGCCAGGCGACGCTGCCGGTCGCACCGGCCAAGAGCAAAGCAAACAGGTTCAAGGTGATCGTTGCCGGTGGACTGCTCAAGGTCCAGCTCAACCTCATGGAGACAGGCCCAATGAGCGAGAACATCCTGTCC
>JAJTDE010000209.1 GCA_021298085.1 Rubrivivax sp. | reverse complement strand
GCGCCAGATGCTGGGCCTGCCCGAGCGCTATGGCGCACGCGGCCATGGCGCTGCCGAGGCGAACGCGGATGCCGCCAACCTGTCGGGCGCCGGCAATGTGACGTTGGCGGCTGGTGAGACCCTGCAGCGCGCCCTGGACAAGCTCCACGACCGCATCGGCAAGGACAGCCTGACGGGCTTGCTGCGCGACGCCCGTCGCCTGGCTGAGCAGCAGTTTCTGCGCCTGGCGCTGCAGCGGGCCGGCAGCCTGGAAGAGCTGGCGCG
This sequence comes from Rubrivivax sp., assembly GCA_021298085.1. Taxonomy (GTDB): domain Bacteria; phylum Pseudomonadota; class Gammaproteobacteria; order Burkholderiales; family Burkholderiaceae_C; genus Rubrivivax. The sequence goes on along the minus strand of JAJTDE010000209.1, from coordinate 6,155 downwards.
TGCCATGGGCGTCAGCCGTCGCTCCCTGCTGCGACGTGGCGGCCAGACGCTGCGCCAGCGCCCGCTGTCCTGAGGCCTGGGACGCGCACCCTTCAACCCCGAACACCTCACACCATGGCCTCCTTGCCTTACCCCTTCACCGCCATCGTGGCCCAGGAAGAACTCAAGCTGGCGTTGTCGCTTTGCGCGGTCGACCCTGGCATCGGTGGAGTGCTGGCATTTGGCGACCGCGGCACCGGCAAGAGCACGGCGGTGCGGGCCCTGGCGGCGCTGCTGCCGCCCATGCAGGTCATCGATGGCTGTGCCTATGGCTGCGACCCGCAGCTTCGTAACCGCTGGTGCCCCGATTGCCGTGCCCGCCTGGGCAAGGTCCGCAAGTTGCCCGCGCGCGAGGCCGCTGTGCCTGTGGTGGATCTGCCGCTGGGGGCGACCGAAGACCGCATCGTCGGCGCGCTCGATCTCGAGCGTGCGCTGTCGCAAGGTGTGAAGGCCTTTGAGCCCGGCCTGCTGGCGCGCGCCAACCGAGGCTTCCTCTATGTCGATGAGGTCAACCTGCTGGAAGACCACCTGGTTGACCTGCTCATCGACGTGGCCGCCTCTGGCGAAAATGTGGTCGAACGGGAAGGCCTGTCGGTCAGGCACCCGGCGCGGTTTGTGCTGGTGGGCAGCGGCAACCCCGAGGAAGGTGAACTGCGCCCGCAGCTGATGGACCGTTTTGGCTTGGCGGTGGATGTGCGCACACCCACGGAGGTGGACACGCGGGTTGAGGTGGTCAAGCGCCGAGATGCCTATGAGCGCCACCCCGAGCGGTTCCACGATACCTGGGCGCCCGCGCAGCAGGCGTTGCGCGAACGGATCGTGCAAGCCCGGGCCCGGCTGGACGCCGTGCAGGTGCCTGACCGTGCGCTGGAGCGTGCGGCGGGCTTGTGCATCGCACTGGGCACCGATGGCCTGCGCGGTGAGCTCACCCTGGTGCGTGCCGCACGTGCGCTGGCCGCCTTCGAGGGCGCTGAGCGGGTGGACGATGCGCAACTGCGCCAGCTCGCCAGCCCGGCGCTGCGCCATCGGCTGCGCCGCAACCCGCTGGACGACAGCGACGCGGCCGTGCGGGTGGCGCGGGTGGTGGAAGAGCAGTTCGGGCCATGAACCCGGCGAGCCCCGAGCGGGTGGCCGGCTGGGCGCTGGCCCTCCTGGCGGTGGCACCGGCCGCACTGGGTGGTGCGCGCCTGCGGGGTGGCGCCGGGCCTGCCCGCGAAACCTGGCTGACCACGCTGGAGGCCACGCGCCACAGCGATTCGGCCTGGTTGAAGCTTCCCTTGCATGCCCCCGACGAGGCCCTGGAGGGCGGGCTTGATCTGGTTGCCACCCTGGTGGCTGGCAAGCCAGTGCGGCGCCAGGGCCTGCTGGCCCTCGCCCAGGGCGGCTACCTGGTGGCGCAGATGGCCGAACGCCTGACACCGGCGCGGGCAGCGCGCCTGGCCCAGGCGCTGGACATGCCTCCGGTGACGCCGGGTGCAGTGACGGGTGCGTCCCCAGACGCGGGCGGCTTCCCGGCGGGCCTGTGCCTTCTGGCACTGGATGAAAGCGAGGGTGTGGGCAGTGGCGGCGATGACCGCCCATTGGCCGAATCACTGCAGGACCGCCTGGCCCTTGACATCACCCTTCCACCCGGGCGCCCGCCAGCGCCACAGCCTGGCAATCCGGTGTTTGACCGACGACAGCTGCAGCGAGCCCGCGAGCGCTGGCCGCAGATTCCGGTGAGCGATGCCGTGCTGACGACCGTCGTCCAGGCGGCCACGGCCCTGGGCCTGCACTCGGTGCGGGCGCCGTTGCAGGCCCTGGTGGCCTGTCGTGTGCTCGCGGCGCTGCGTGGTGCGGCCAGCATCTCTGATGACGACGTGGTGCTGGCAGCCCAGCTGGTGCTGGCACCGCGCGCACGCCAACTGCCCGCGGCACCTGCCGACGAGGCACCGGCGCCGGAAGAAGCCGACGCGTCGACCAGCCCGCCGCCCGATGACACGCCGCAGGACAACAGCACGACGCCGCGTGATGAGCCGCCAGCGTCTGCACAAGACCCCTCCGAGACACCCGAGCGCGCCAACCATGAGCAGCAGCCACTGGACGACCGGGTGGTGGCCGCCGCATTGGCCTCGATGCCCGCCGGCCTGCTGGCACAGTTGTCGCGTCAGCCCTTGTCGGGCCCGCGCAGCCGCGAAGCCGGGCGCGTGGGCAGTGCAGCCGCCAGCGCCCAGCGCGGCAGGCCCGTCGGCAGCAAACCCGGAACGCCCCGTGGTGGCGCACGCCTGGCCTTGGTGGACACGCTGCGTGCGGCGGCCCCTTGGCAGCGTGTGCGCCGTGAGCAGGAGGCCGCAGCCCAGCCGCGCACCGCTGGGGCGCCCGCTGCCGCTCCTGCCGATTCACCGCGGGTTCGGGTCTGCCGCGACGACCTGCGGGTGCAGCGGCGTCAACAGCGCAGCGGCACCACCACTGTCTTTGCCATCGATGCCTCGGGCTCACAGGCCATGCACCGACTGGCCGAGGCCAAGGGGGCGGTGGAACTGCTGCTGGCCGACTGCTATGCCCGGCGCGACCGTGTGGCGGTGATCGGCTTTCGCGGCACCCAGGCCCAGGTGCTGCTGCCGCCGACCCGCTCGCTGGTGCTGGCGCGGCGGCAACTGGCGGGGCTGCCGGGTGGGGGTGGCACCCCTCTGGCGCTGGGCATCGACGCCGCGACAGCGCTGGCCACGGCCATTCGCCGCCAGGGCTCGACACCCCTGCTGGTGCTGCTGACCGATGGCAAGGCCAACATCAACCGGGCTGGCGAGCCGGGCCGTGTGTCGGCGCAGGCCGACGCCGACAGCGCGGCACGTGCCTGGTCAGCCCAGGGCCTGGCGGCCCTGGTGATCGACACCTCGCCCCACCCTGGCCCCTCGGCGCCAGCGTTGGCCGAGCGCATGCAGGCGCGGTGCATCGCCTTGCCGCATGCCGGTGCACAGGCGGTGTCGACGGTGGTCAGGGCAGAGCGCGGGACCGCTGGGCCAGGGGCCGCGCGCCGTGTCGGCTGACCTGCCGCCGCCCTGGTGGCCCCACCGGGGGCACTCTCGCCACCAGCAGATCGGGCCGCTGCGCTGGCACTGGCAGCAGTGGCCCGCCGCCGGGACATCGGCCGAGCACCCGCCCCGGCGTGTGCTCCTGCTGCACGGTACGGGCGCCTCCGCCCACAGCTGGCGTGAGCTGGCGCCGCTGCTGGCGGCAGAAGGCTCGGGCGCGGAGGTACTGGCCCCGGACCTTCCAGGCCATGGGTTCACACTGACCCCTGTTGCGCATGACGTGTCCTTGCCCGGTGTGGCCAGTGCCCTGCAGACCTGGCTGGACACATTGGCCTGGCGGCCTGACGTGATCGTCGGGCATTCGGCCGGCGCGGCCGTGGCCGCGCAGTGCGTCCTGCAGTCTTCAGTCGCCAGGCGGCCTGCCGCCCTGGTGTCGATCAATGGCGCGTGGCTGCCGCTGCGTGGCGCGGCGGGTCAGTGGTTCATGCCCTTGGCCAGGCTGCTGTCAGCCAGCCCACTGGCGGCGCCCAGCTTTGCGGTATGGGCCGCCTTGCCGGGGCAGGTCAGGCGCCTGCTGCGCAGCACGGGATCGCGGATCGATGTGCTGGGCGAACGCTGCTATCGGCACCTGGTGACCGACCGGCGCCACGTCGCGGGCGTGCTTGGTCTGATGGCGTCCTGGGACTTGACGGCCTTGCAGCGGCGTCTGCCGGCACTCGACTTGCCCGTGTGGCTGCTGGCCGGGATGAATGACCGCACGCTGCCACCCGAAGAGTCTTGCCGGGTGGTGTCTGTGCTGCCACGCGCCCAGTGCCACCACCTGCCGGGTCTGGGGCACCTGGCCCATGAAGAAGACGCGCGCGCTGTGCTGGCCTATTGCCTGAAAGCCGCAGCGGCCGCTGCGGCACGGCCATTGGCCGCACCGTCAGCACTCGGCCGGGCCGCCTGATCGCCGGCACCCTGTGCGCTGGGCACGGCGGGTGCGTCCCTCTGGATGGCGTTGGCCGGGCTCTGTGTATCGGCCGCAGTGGGTGGCAGATCCATCGCGGCGCTGGCAAACAGCCAGAGCGCGCCGCTCAGTGCGGCCAGTGGCAGCCAGCCCTCGCCTGCCGCGATGACACGCGCGGCCCAGTGGGATGTGTCAGCCATGTCCGTACTCCTTCGTGCGTTTCAGTGCCGCCGCGCCCCCGCCCGGGGCGCAGGGACACCACAAGCTTGATTCAATCCTCCGAAGATGTCAAGCGGAGTTGACATATGCCAATGACATGTCAAGATGACATCATTGGTGACTTCTTGAACCCATGGACCCTTTGCAGGAGATCGTGATGCGCCAGGCCCAAGCCCGAATCGAGACTGCGCTTGCGCAGACACTGGCCCGCGTGCAGCAACGGGGTGCACCGCCCCGGCTGGGTGCGGCCGTGCGGCATGCAGTGCTGCCGGGAGGCGCTCGCATCCGTCCGCTGCTGTGCCTGTCGGTGGCGCAGGCCTGTGGTGACCGGTTCCCGGCATTGAGCACCGCGGCCGCCGTGGCCATTGAACTGATCCACTGCGCCTCGCTGGTGCACGATGACCTGCCCTGTTTCGACGACGCCACCATGCGGCGCGGGCTGGCATCGGTCCACACTGCCTACGGCGAACGCATCGCCGTGCTGACGGGCGACGCGCTGATCGTGCTGGCCTTTGAGACGCTGGCCGCGGGTGCTGCCTGCACTGTCAGTCCGTCAGCGGGTGACGATGCGGCACCGGCCACCGAGGCCTTGCGGGCGCTGCCGACGCTCACCGCCATCCTCGCGCAGCGCACGGGCATGCCGGGTGGCATCACGGCGGGCCAGGCCTGGGAGTGCGAAGACTCGGTGGTGCTGCCCGACTACCAGCGGGCCAAGACCGGCTCGCTGTTTGCGGCCGCCACCGAGATGGGCGCTGTCGCCGCGGGCGCAGAAGCAGCCCCTTGGCGTGCCTTTGGCGAGCGGCTGGGTGAGGCCTATCAGGTGGCCGACGACATCCGAGACGCCGCCGGCGACCTTCAGCGCCTGGGCAAGCCCGCGCAGCGAGACGCCGCGCTGGGGCGCCCGAGCGCCGTGGCTGCCATTGGCCTGGCCGGCGCCATCGACCACTTTGAACGGCTCCTGGTGCATGCCCAGGCCGCCGTGCCCGACAGCACGGGCGCCGCGGCGCTGCGCGCGCTGGTGCAGTCGGAATCCAACCGCCTGCTGCCCGCTGACCTGCGCGAACACGCATTGGCCGTCGCCTGAGCTGTCCGGTCTTCCCGGCCCGCACGACCTTCTTCGCACGACCTTCTTCGCACGACCCGCGAACGCTGGAGCCCTGCATGTCCACCGACACCCTGACCCTGCCCGATTCCTGGCGCGCCCGCTGGCAGCAGCGCCGTGACCGCTGGCTCACCAACCCGAGATTCCGCGAGGCCGCTGCGCGCTTTGTTGGTACCCGTCCGGTGGCCCGCCAGCGGGCCAGCGAGCTGTTTGACCTGGTCGCGGGCTTTGTCTATTCCCAGTGGCTTGCCGCGTGTGTGGAGCTCGATCTCTTCGAGCGCCTGGCGCGCGGCCCGCTGACGGCGCGGGTGCTGGCCCAGGAAGGCCGCCTGCCCGACACCGCCGCGCTGCGGCTCCTGGAAGCCGCGGTCTCACTGAAGCTCGTTCAGACCCGCGGCCAAGACGCCAGAGGCTGTTCTGGCCATGGTGCGGCATCACCACACCCTCTACCGTGATCTGGCCGACCCGCTGGCCCTGCTGCGCCGCGAGCGCGGTGGTGAGCTGGCGCGTTACTGGGCCTATGCCGAAGAGGCTGCACCCGGGCAGCTGCCCGCAGGGCAGACCTCGCCGTATTCCGCGCTGATGTCGGCCTCGCAGCCACTCGTGGCCGGTCAGGTGCTGGACGTCTACCCGATGGGCCGGCACCGGTTGCTGCTGGACATCGGAGGCGGCGAAGGTGTGTTTGCCGCGGAAGCCCTGGCGCGCACGCCGGGGCTGCGCGCGATGGTCTTTGACCTGCCCGCCGTGGCCGACAACGCCCGCGCTCGCTTCGCCCGCCTGGGCCTGGCCGACCGCGCGCAGGCCAAGGGCGGCGATTTCCACCGCGACGCACTGC
>JAJTDE010000208.1 GCA_021298085.1 Rubrivivax sp. | reverse complement strand
AAGACATTCCAGGCGGTGCCGCCGGGTTGCGCCAGCACGGGCACGGCGGCCTCGGAGTAGCCATGGGATTCGTCGTGAAACCGCTGCCCGTGGGCGTTGATCTGCACACCCCCCTCGCTCATCAGCGCCCAGCTGATCAGCAGCCCATGCGGCACCGCCCACGAGCCATGGCCCTGGCAGGCCTGCAGATCAGCCAGCCGGGCCCCCAACGCCTCACCCCACCGGATGGCGCTGCCATCGTTGCCCACATGGCCGGCAAAGGGTGCGTCGGCCAGTTCCGGCAGAAAGCGGCGCCGCAGGTCAGCCGCACCACCATAGCCATTGCAGGCCAGCAGCAGCGTCTGGCAGCCGATGGACTCGCTCACGCCCCCCGGCCGCTGCACGCGCACCCCGCGCAGGCGCCCCTGGGTGTCGGCCACCAGTTCCGTGGCCAGCGCCTGCGTCAGCACGGGCTGGCCGGCCTGCTCGGTGGCGGCCAGCAGGGCCGCCATCAGCGCGCCGCCGGTGCGCTGGGGCAGGCTGTGCATGCGGTGGCGGCGGTGGCCGGGGTAGAGAAAACCGTCCAGCACTTCCCAGGCCAGGCCGTGGCGCTGCTGCAGAAAATCCAACGCCGGTGCAATGGCCTGGGTGTAGGCCGCGACCAGGTGGGGCGCCGCCAGGCCGTCGGCCTTGTGCTGGATGTCCTGCGCAAAGTCGCTGGCCGAATCGGCGATGCCGGCGGCCTGCTGGGCGCGGGTGCCGGCCGCCGGGATGAAACCCGACGACAGGCTGGTGGAGCCGGCCGGCTGGGCGTCGCGCTCCAGCAGCAGCGCCTCCACACCCGCCTCGGCCAGGGCCAGCGCAGCCGTCAGCCCGCAGGCGCCGGCGCCGATGATCACGGCGGGCACCTGCACCTCGGGTGAAAAGCTGGTGTCGAGTGTGACGGTGCTCATCGGCCCAGCACACTCAGCGCAGGCCGTCGCGGATGAAGATGTCGCCGTCAACCACCTTTGCCACCGTCTGCATGTCGGCCAGGGCGTTGCCGTGGGCCGTGGCGCTGAAGGCCGCGCAGCCGTCGGCCAGCACCCAGGTGTCGTAGTCGCGCATGTGGGCGTCGCGCACGGTGCTGGCCACACCGCCGTTGGTGACGATGCCGCACACCGCCACGCGGGCGATGCCGCACTTGCGCAGCAGCCAGTCCAGCTGGGTGTTGAAAAAGGCCGAATAGGCCACCTTCTGCACCGCGACATCCACCACCGGCAGCAGCGTGTCCACACAGGCCTGCCCGTGGCTGCCGGGCGCAAAGTCGCCGGCGCGCAGGAAGGGCCGCAGCGCCTTCAGGTGCGGCGAGACCATGGGCTGGCCATCGGTGCCCGGCCACAGCGTGAACTGGCTGGCCACCACCAGGCCACCCGCGGCCTTCACGGCCTGGGCCACGGGCAGCACCCGCGCCGGCAGCGCCTGGGCGGCCGGGTTGGCGCAGCCGCCCCGCGCATAGGCGCCGTCGGGGGCGAGGAAGTCGTTCTGCAGGTCAACAATCACCAGGGCGGTTTTCATGGCGGGGCGGGGCGGTGTTGCAGGATCAGGTTGCCCAGGCGGTCCACCGTGGCGCGGAAGCCGGGCTCCAGCCAGACGGTGGTGTCGGGCTGCTCGAAGAGCGCCGGGCCTTCGATGCACACCCCCACCGCCAGGCCCAAGCGCTCGTAGCGCTGCGCCTGCACCCACTGGCCCTGCGTATAGACCGGCTGGGTGCCCAGCGGCGTGGGTGGGGCGCCCAACGCGGTGCCGTCCACAGGGGCCTTGGGCGCCAGCACCGACAGGTCAAAGGGCGGCCGCACGCCGATCAGCGCATAACGCAGGTTCAGCACGCGGATGGGGATGCCCTGCAGCAGGCGGCCAAACTCGGCCTGGTAGCGGGCTTCAAAGGCCGCCTGCGCCGACGCCGCGTCCAGCGTGTCGGCGGTGATGGGCACCGACAGCGTGTGTGTCTGGCCCTGGTAGAGCATGTCCAGTGACAGCGTCTCGCGGATCTCGGCCAGCCGCACCCCGGCGGAATCCAGGCGCGTCTGGCAACGTGCGCGCAGCTGCTCGCGCAGCGTACGCAGCTGGGCAAAGTCCAGCGTCGCAAGCCCCTGGTTCAGCGTCTGCACCGCGTCGTGGCGCAGGTCGGCGATGACGCAGCCCAGGGCCGAGGTGACGCCCGGGTAACGCGGCACGATGCCGGTGGTGACGCCCACCTCGCGCATCATGGCGCACACGTGCAGGCCACCGCCGCCACCAAAGGGCATGTAGGCAAACTCGCGCGGGTCGTGGCCTTTTTCGATGGACACCAGGCGCATCGCGCCGGCCATGCGGGCATTGGCCACCGTCAGGATGGCCTCGGCCGCGGCCAGCACGTCCATGGTCAGCGGCTCGGCCACGTGGCGCCGGATGGCCTCCCGCGCCAGGTCCACATCCAGCCGCCCGAGCAGCCCGCCGCCCAGCGGTCGGTCGGCCGCAATGCGGCCCAGCAGCACGTTGGCATCCGTCACCGTGGGCCGCTCGTTGCCGCGGCCATAACAGGCTGGCCCGGGCCGGCTGCCGGCCGATTCCGGGCCCACCTGCAGCAGGCCGCCCGCGTCCACCGACGCCAGCGAGCCGCCACCGGCGCCGATGGTCTCGATCTGGATCATGGGTGAACGCACCACCAGCCCGAAATCGATGCTGGTCTGCGCGGCCAGCGCGGGCCGGCCGTCGGCGATCAGGGAGACGTCGAACGAGGTGCCGCCGATGTCGCCGGTGATGACCTGCTCAAAACCCGCTGCCCGGGCGATGGCCGCGCAGGCGATCACACCCGCCGCCGGCCCCGACAGCGCGGTGCGCACCGGCAGTTCACAGGCGGTGGCGCGCGACATCACGCCGCCATTGCTCTGCACCACCAGCAGCTCGCCGCCAAAACCCTGGCCCCGCAGGTCGGATTCCAGCTGCTGCAGATAACGCCCCACCACCGGCTGCAGCACGGCGTTGAGGCTGGCCGTGGACACCCGTTCAAACTCGCGGATCTCGGGCAGCACCTCGGTGGCGGCCGTCACATGGGCGTTGGGCCACAGCGCCCGCACGGCGTCTCCCGCCGCCTGTTCGTTGACGGGGTTGGCGTAGGCGTGGATGAAAAACAGGCACACCGCCTCGCAGCCCTGGGCCAGCAGTTCACGCGCCGCGGCCTCCACCTGGGCCAGGTCCACGGGGGTGTGCAGCTGGCCGTCGGCCAGCACACGCTCGTCGACCTCCAGGCGCAGCTGCCGCGGGATGATGGGGGTGAAGTTGCCGCGCAGGCCCCAGGTCTGCGGCCGGTCGCGGCGGCGCATCTCGAGCACGTCCCGAAAGCCCCGGGTGGTGATCAGCCCGGTGCGGGCCACCTTGCGCTCCAGCAGCGCGTTGGTGCCCACCGTGGTGCCGTGGATCACGGTGCGGAGGGTGGCCATGCCAGCGGGCGTGTCCGGGGCCGTGTCAGGGGTTGCATCGGCGGCCACTGCGCGCCCCTGCAGCACCCGTTGGATGCCGTTCATGAAACCCACGGCCTCTTCGCCTCGGGTGGAAGGCACCTTGACGATGGCCACCTCACCACGGGCTTCGTCCAGTACAAAGAGGTCGGTGAAGGTGCCGCCCACATCCACCCCGACCACGCAGCCGGCGCCGTTCATGACAGGCTCCCGGGGGCGATGGTGTGGGTGGCGTCCGTGCCCACATAACCCTGTGCCGCGTCGGCCGCGCGGGCCGCGGCGCTGCGGGCGTCGCGCGGCCCCCAGCCGCCGCCGCCCGGGGTTTCCAGGCGCACGCGGTCACCGCGCTGCAGCGAGATGCCCAGCATCTTCGACGCCATCGGCGGCACCTGCCAGCGGCCCTGGGTGTGGTACTGGAAGACATTCAGCGCGGCGGGCTGCCCGCCGGCAATGCCCTTGGGCGCCGAGCGACCGCGCTCTCCAAAGATGAAGGCCTGGGCCGTGTGCTCCAGCAGCTCGATCTCATAGATGGCGCCCAGCCCGCCGCGGTGCTGGCCGTCGCCGCCCGAACCCGGGCGCAGCGCCCATTGCGTGAAGCGCACCGGGTAGGCCGCCTCCAGGATCTCCAGCGGCGGGATGGTGGCGGTGGAGATCGGGGCATTGCCGTGGCTCAGGCCATCGCCGCCGCTGTGGCCGCCGTGGCCACCGCCGAAGAAGCTGAACAGCACCCAGCGCTGCCCGGCGCGCGCCGCGTCGCTGCGCAGCCCGGCGATCGACAGGGCGTTGATGGTGCCGTAGGCCTGCGCCACTGCGCGCTGCGGATCGGCCAGCGCAGCGGCGCTGAAGATCACGTCGATCATGCGCAGGATGGTCTCGGTGTAGCCGCCCACGGGGCGCGGGCGCTGGGCGGTGATCAGCAGGCCTTCGGGCATCACCACCTGCACGGCGTCCAGCACACCGGCGTTGGCCGGCACCAACGGAAACAGGTGCTTCAGCGCCACATAACAGGCGGCCACCGCGGTGGCGCGCGAGATGTTCACCGGCCCGGCACAGGCTGGTGAGGTGCCGCTGAAATCCAGCGTCAGCTGGTCACCGGCCACCGTCATCGTCAGGTGGATGGTCAGCGGCTCATCGACCACGCCGTCGTTGTCCAGCGTGTCGCTGGCCGTGTAAACACCGTCGGGCAGGGTGGCGATCTGCGCGTGCATCAGCCGCCGGGCGCTGTCGCGCAGGGCCTGCAGCGCGGCGGCGATGCGGGCCTCACCCTGGCTGTCGTAGAGCTCGGCCAGGCGGCGCTCGCCCAGGCCCAGGGCTGCCAGCTGGCCGTTGAGGTCGCCCCACAGGCTGTCGGGCAGGCGTGTGTTGGCGCGCAGGATGGCCAGCACGTCCTCGTTGAGCTGCCCGCCCACGACGATGCGCACGGGCGGGATCTGCACCGCTTCCTGCCAGCACTCGGTGGCCGCGGGGTTGTAGTTGCCCGGCACCGCGCCACCCACGTCGTGCCAGTGGGCGGCCGAGGCCAGAAAACACAGCAGCCGGCCTTCGCGGAAGATGGGCTTGACCAGCTTGACGTCGTTGGCGTGGGTGCCGCCGTCGTACGGGTCATTGAACAGCCAGATGTCGCCGGGGCGCATGCCGCCTTGGCGGGCGGCGGCCTGCATGGCCGCGCGCACGGCAAAGGCCATGGCGCCCACAAACACCGGCAGGCCGCTCTTGCCCTGCACCAGGGTGTCGCCGGTCTGCGCGTCGTACAGGCCGTGGCAGGCGTCGTGGGCCTCGGCAATGATGGGGTTGAACGCGCTGCGGTAGAGCGTGGCGTCCATCTCGTCGGCGATCTGTTCCAGCCGGCCCTTCAGCACGGCCAGCGTGACGGCGTCGAGTTCGGGCGGACGGGTGGACGCGGCGGGGGTGTTCATGCGGGTGGGCGCGCAAAGCGCTGCTTGAGTTCGTTCAACAGGCCACCGGCGCGCACGCGGTCCAGCAGGAAGGGGGGCAGGGGGGCGCAGGGCAGGCGTGTGCCGTCGGCGCGCAGCACGGCCGGTGCACTGGCATCGTGGATGTCCACGGCCAGGGGCTCGCCGTCGGCCAGGGCCGCGGCGTCGGGGCAGGTCAGCAGCAGCAGGCCCACGTTGAAGGCGTTGCGGAAATACAGGCCCGCATAGGACGGCGCGACCACCGCAGCCAAGCCCAGGTGCACCAGCACACTGGCAGCCTGTTCGCGCGAGCTGCCGATGCCAAAACCTGGCCCGGCGACGATCACGTCGCCACGGCGCACACCGCCGGCAAAGTCAGGCCTCAGGCCTTGCAGGCAGTGGCGTGCCACCACCTCGATGCCGTGTTTCATGGCCTGGCCCGGGGCCAGTTGGTCGGTGTCGACGTCGGCCGGCAGGCGCCAGGCGCGGCCGGTGGTGGTGGGTGAGGCGGCTGTGGGTGTCATGCCAGCACCTCTCGCGGGTCTGTGATCACACCGCGCAAGGCCGAGGCCGCCACCGTGTAGGGCGAGCCGAGGTAGACCTGCGCGGTATCGGCGCCCATGCGGCCCTTGAAGTTGCGCGCGGTGGACGAGATGACGGTGCTGCCCTCGGCGATGCGGCCGCCGTAGCCGGCACAGGCGCCGCAACCGGTGGGCAGCAGCGTGGCCCCTGCGGCCAGCAGGGCGGGTAGCACCCCTTCGTCGGCCGCCTGCTGCTGGTCGCGCAGGCTGGCGGGGGCCAGCAGCAG
>JAJTDE010000054.1 GCA_021298085.1 Rubrivivax sp. | reverse complement strand
CGGAAGTTGGTGTTGCCGTTGACGCTCATGCCGCCGAAGTGCACGCCGTGGTAGCCCTGGCGCATCGCGATGAACTTGCTGCGGTCTTTCTGGCCGCGCAGCTTGTGGTACTGGCGGGCGATCTTCAGCGCGCCTTCCACCGCGTCGCTGCCACCGTTGCTGAACAGCACGGCGGCCACGCCGTCGTCGTGCATCAGGTCGACGACCGCGCGGCTGAGCTCGATGGCGCGCGGGTGGGTGGTGCCGCGGAAGGTGTTGAAAAACGGCAGCTCGTCCAGCTGCGCCACGATGGCGTCGCGCACGGGCCGGCAGCTGTGGCCCAGGTTGCTGCTCCACAGGCCGGCAACACCGTCCAGCATCTTGTGGCCGTCGACGTCCCAGACCCAGCAGCCTTCGCCGCGCGCGATGATGTCCGGGCGCTGGCCCTCGGCCTTCATCGCGCGGGGGTGGGCCATGGGGTGCCAGAGGAACTGCGCGTTGTCGCGCTTGAGGTCGTCGGTGGTGCTCATGGGGTAGGGCGTCAGGCGCGGTGGGGTGCGAGCGTGAAGGTGCGGGTGTCCAGGTAGGTGCGCAGGCCTTCGGCGCCCATTTCCAGGCCGTCGCCGCTGGCGCGGATGCCGCCAAAGGGCAGCTCGGGCTGCGAGACGCCGTAGTGGTTGATGGCCACCATGCCGGCTTCCAGGGCGTCGCCCAGGCGGTGGGCGGTTTCCAGGTCGCGTGTGAAGGCGTACGCGGCCAGGCCGTAAGGCAGCTCGGGCAGGGTGTTGGCGGCGGCGATGGCCTCGTCCAGCGTGTCGAAGGCGTGCACCGTGGCCAGCGGGCCGAAGGGTTCCTGCCGCATCACCCGGGCCGACAGCGGGGCGTCGGCCACCACGGTGGGGGCAAAAAAGAGGCCGTGTTCCAGGCCGGGCACGGCCACACGGTGGCCACCGGTGACGATGCGGGCGCCGTGCGCGCGGGCGTCATCCACAAAGTGCTGCATGTCGGCCAGGCGGCGGGCGTGTGTCAGCGGGCCCATCTGGGTGTCGGCCTGCAGGCCGTGGCCGAGCTTGAGCCGGGAAGCCGCTGCGGCAAACCGTTCGAGAAAGCCCGCATGGTGGCGCCGCGCCACGAAAAAGCGGATGGGTGATGCACACACCTGCCCGGCGTTGCGAAACTTGGCCGGCACCGAGAGTTTGAGCACCGTGTCCAGGTCGGCGTCGTCACACACGATCACCGGTGCGTGGCCACCCAGTTCGCCGCTGAAGCGTTTGCCGGCGCGGGCGCAGTGCTCGGCCAGTTCGCGGCCCACGGCCACGCTGCCGGTGAGCGACACCTTGGCGATGGCCGGGTGGTCGATGAGCGTGCGGCTCACGTGGGCGGGTTCGCCAAACACCAGGCTGAGCACGTCGTCGGGCAGGCCGGCGTCCAGCAGGCACTGCACCAGCAGCACGGCCGAGCCCGGCGTTTCCTCCGCGGGCTTGAGCACCACGCTGCAGCCGGCGGCCAGCGCCGCGCCCAGCTTGCGCGCCGGCAGGTTGACGGGGAAGTTCCAGGCCGTCAACGCCGCCACCGGGCCCAGCGGCCGGTGTCGCACCTCGTGCATCAGGATGCCGGGCAGCCGGGGCGGCACGGTGTGGCCGTGGACGCGCCGCGCTTCTTCGGCCTGCACGTCGATGATGTCGGCGGACAGCCGTACTTCGCGCTCGGCCTCGGCCAGGGGCTTGCCTTGTTCCAGCGTCAGCACCCGCGCCATGGCCGGGGCGCGCTCGCGCATCAGCGCGGCGCCGCGGCGCAGGATGTCGCAGCGCTGCAGCGGCAGGGTGTGCCGCCAGCGCTCAAAGCCCAGGGCGGCGGCGTCGGCTGCGGCGTTCAGCTCGGTGGTGCCCGCCAGCGGCAGGTGGCCGAGCAGGGCGCCGGTGGCCGGGTCGTGCACCTCGCGCTGGCCACCGCTGGCCGCGTGCAGCCAGGCGCCGCCGATGTGCAGCGCCAGGGGTGGGTAGGCGTCGGCCAGGTCTTGCGGGTGCATGGTGCTTACCAGGCCTCGGCCGGCACGTGCAGCACCAGGCCGTCGAGTTCTGGCCGGCTGATGATCTGGCAGCTCAGGCGGCTGTGGGGCTGGCGCGGGCTGGCGGTGGTGTCTAGCAGCACGGTTTCATGGTCACCCGGGCCGCCGACCCGCTCGGCCCAGGCCGCGTCGACCACCACATGGCAGGTGGCACAGGACAGGCAGCCCCCGCAATCGCCGTCGATGCCGGGCACGTCTTCGAACGTGGCGGCCAGCATCAGGTTGCTGCCGTCGTTGACCTCGGCCTGCCGGTGGCGGCCATCGTCGGTGATCCAGGTGATCATGGCCATGGTGGTGGGCTCCGTGCGGTGGGTTGAGTAATGCCAGTGAACGAGCGGGTTATAGGTGGCGGATGTAGAAATCCCGGGCGCCCAGCCCGTCTCGCCCGGCCGTCTTCTGGATCTCGTCGCGTTTCATGAACACGTGGTTGGCCACCAGTTCCTCGCCCACGGCCTGCACCAGCTCGGTGTCGGCCTCCAGGGCGTCCAGCGCGGCGCCCAGGCTGTCAGGCACGCCCTCGGTGGCGTCCTGGCCGGTCAGCCCGTCGCCGGTTTCCATGGGCGGCAAGGGCAGCTGGGCCTGCACGCCCAGCCGGGCGGCCTGCAGCACCGCGGCCACCAGGGTGTAGGGGTTGGCGGCGCCGTCGCCCATGCGGTGTTCCAGACGCGCGGCGGAGCCGGTTTCGGCGGACAGGCGCACCGTCACGTTGCGGTGGTCGACACCCCAGTTTTTCCAGTAGCCGGACAGGCTGGCGGGTTTCAGCCGCTCGTAGGAGTTCACGCAGGGGGCGGCCAGGCCGGCCAGGCCTTCATGGTGGGCCAGCAGGCCGGCGATGCAGCCTTGTGTCAGGCCATTCAAGTCCGCACGGTCATGCCCGCCGGTGATGGCATTGCGGCCGGCTTCCGGGCCTTCACGGTGGCGCAGCGAGAGGTTCACGTGCACACCGCTGCCGCCTTGCTGCAGCAGCGGCTTGGGCAGGAAGGTCAGCAGCAGGCCGTGGCGGAAAGCCACTTCGCGGGCCATCAGCCGGAACAGCACGATGTCGTCCACGGCCTTGAGCGCGTGGTCGAAGGTCAGCGTGAGTTCAAACTGTGGTGAGTCGTACTCGGTGTTCAGGCTGTCGATGGGCAGGCCGCAGGCGGCGGCTTGGGCCCACAGGGCATCGGTGAAGCCGCGCGGGTCGGCAAACACGCCGGTGGCGTAGACGTGTGACGACGGAGTGTCGTAGGGCTTCAGGCTGCCGTCGGGCTCGATCTGGAAGGCATAGGCCTCCAGCTCGATGCCCACCATGGGCTCATAACCCATGGCCTGCCAGCTGGCGATGGCACGCTTGAGCGCCCCCCGGCCGCACTGCGGCAGCGGCTGGCCGCGGTTGTCCAGCAAGTCACACATCACCACGCGGGTGTGGGCTTCCCAGCCGGGGCGGGCATCGGTGGCGGCGTAGACGGCCTCCATGTCGGGCAGGCCCTCCAGCATGGTAGAGCCGGGCGCCGGCAGCAGGTCCTTGTCGTAGCCCACGCCGAAGGTGCCCCGGCAGAAGCGGGCGCCGCCGTCGCGCCCGCGCCAGGGCACGTACTTGCCCCGTGCGATGTTGAGGTGGTCGCAGAACAGCACACGCAGGCGTTCGGGGGAGAGGGCTGAAGTGGTCATGGGCTTACCGTGGGGTGGAAGGGCCATCGGGTGTTGTGCATCGGCAGTCAGCCGTCAGGCCAGCGTCACCCGCACCGGCAGGCGCTTGATGCCACCCACAAAGTTGCTGCGCAGCCACTCATGCGGGCCGGTGGCTTCCAGGCGCGTGACACGCTGGCACAGCGCCTGCAGCAGCACGCGCACTTCCAGGCGGGCGAGCCACATGCCCAGGCAGACATGCGGGCCGCCCTGGCCGAAGCTGAGGTGCCGGTTGGGCTGACGCGCCAGGTTAACCTCAAAGGGCTGGTCAAAGGCGGTCTCATCGCGGTTGCCGGAGACAAACCACAGCAGCACCTTGTCGCCGGGCTCCACCGTCTTGCCGTGCAGTTCAAAGCGGCGCAGGGCGGTGCGGCGGAAGTACATCGCTGGAGATGCCCAACGGATGAACTCATCGGGCGCGGTGTCCCACAGCGCGGGGCTGCCCTCGCGCAGCTGCTGCAAGAGCGCCGGGCGGTGCACAAAGGCGTGCAGTGCGGCGGCGATGCTGTAGCGGGTGGTGTCGTTGCCGGCCGCCACCAGCAGGCAGAAGAAGTTGCGGAATTCGGTGTCGCTGATGACACGGCCCTGGGCGTCGGGCTGGGTGATCAGGTGCAGCACGCCCTGGGTGTCGCCCGCGGCGCGCTTGGCGGCCATCAGGCGGCTGGCGTAGTCGTACAGCTCGGCCCCGGCGGGGGAACGGAAGGGCATCAACCGGTAGGCGTCGGTGTCGGCCTGGTCCAGCACGTGGCTGGTGAATTCGGCGTCGGTGTTGGCGATCAGCGCGTCGCCCTTTTCCACCAGCCAGGGCAGGTCGTCGTCGGGGGTGCCGATGATGCGGCCCAGCATGCGCATGGGCAGTTCGCGGGCGATGCGCTGGACGGCGTCGAACTCGCGTTCGGCCAGTGCGGCGTCCAGGATCTGGTCACACAGCGTGCGGATCTGGTCCTCAAACAGCGCCACCATGGGCTTGCTGAAGGCCTTGGCCACCAGCAGGCGGGTGTGGGTGTGTTCGGGGGGGTCCGTCTCCTGGAAGGTGCGGCGGGCCAGCACTTCCTCGCCGGTCTGGTCTTCCATGCGGATGCCGTGGGCCGAGCTGAGGGTGGCGGTGTCACGGTTCAGCGCCAGGATGTCGGCGTGCCGGGTGACGTTCCAGAAACCTTGGCCAGCGGGGTAGTCGCTCCAGGCCATCGGGTCTTCGCGGCGCAGACGGGCGAAGGTGTGGTGGGGCGCGCCCTGGGTGAAGCTGTCATGGCTCCACAGCGGGGCGTGGCCGTCGTCGGTGGGGGCCCAGACGGTCATCGCGGCTCCGGCGGCAGGGGGTTGTCAAGGAAGGCCGCCAGCCAGCCCATGAAGGCCTCGGCGTCCATCGGGCCGGCCAGTTCCTGGCGGGCACGCGCCACCAGGGCCGCAGGCCAGGCGCTGCCAAAGGCATCGAGCAGCGCCTGCATGAAGGGCCCGCTCAGCTCCGGGTGGTACTGGGTGGTGAAGAGGTGCTGTCCCGCGGCCATGGCCGCCACCGGCGTGTGGCTGTCGCCCCCCAGCACCTGCACGCCGGCGGGCGCTTCCAGCACCTGTTCCTCGTGCACGGCGTGAAGCCGGAAGGCGCCTTGCTGCGGCGGCATCCAGGCCGGCAGCGGTGGCTGCAGGCTTGTTGTGGCCACCCCCAGCCGCCATCCGTCGGGCGAGTTGCCCACCCGGCCGCCCAGCGCCTTGGCCACCAGCTGGTGGCCAAAACACAGCCCGGCGGTGGGCTGCCGCTGGGCGTGGCGCTGGCGGATGCGTTCTTCCAGCGCGAGCATCCAGGGCGCTTCGTCGTTGACGCTGGCGATGCTGCCGGTGATGACCCAGCCGTCGGCATCGTCGTCGGTCGGTGGCAGCTCGCCGTCACAGGCTTGCCAGGCGCTGTAGCGCCAGCCGGGGCGGTGCGGCTGCAGGCCGGCGATGACTTTCTGGGCGTCGTCAGGCCAGCCCTGCGCGAAGCGGGAGCGGTCCACGTTGGCGTTGAGGACGGCGATGTGCACGGGTGTGAGGGCTGCGGTGCCGCCCCAGCGGCTGCCGATGCCTGTTCAGGCGCATGGTAGGCAGCCCCTTCGTGGAGGGCTATCGGCTTTGCGCAGCGCCACAGCGGGGTTTGTCCCAGGGTGGCGGGTCTTCGGCGGCCTGGGTGAGCCGCAACAATCGGCGTGCGTCCTTCTGAACCTTGCCCGCTGGCCCATGACCCCGCACGCCGCTCGCCGGATGTCGACCTTGCCTTCGCCCTGTTTGCCGCCGCTGCACAAGCCGTTGGCTGAGCGTGTGCCCTTGCCACTGCCCGGCGCCTGGTACAGCTGCGCGCCCACCGACGATGTTGATCAGCACGCCGAAGCCCAGCCCGATTGGCAGCAGGCCTACCAGCAACTCTCCGGTGGTGCCTTCCAAGGGCTGGTGCACCACGTGCAGCTGCCGGGCATGCGCATCGTCCGCGAAGACAGCAGCCGTGCGCTGCACCAGCGCGGTGACCTGGGCCAGGGCGCCTACGGCTTTGCCATGCCGCTGGCGGCCTCTGGCCCGGCCATCTTCAATGGCCAGCGGGTGGCGGAGAACGCGCTGATGGTCGGGCGCGGTGACGAGCTGGACCTCGTCACCCCGGAGCGCTTTTCGCTGCTGGCCGTGGTGGTGGACCGCGCGCTGCTGGCACCGCTGTGGGAGTGCATGTACGGCAAGCCCTTGTCCCGCTGGCTGGAAACCCAGCTGGTGGCGCCAGCGCGGCCCGCCGCGGCGGCCGCGGTGCGGGCCCTGCACCTGGAGACACTGGACCACCTGGCGGGCGCAGCCGCCACACCGCGGCCGCCCGCGGCGTGGCTGCGGCTGCGTGATGCGCTGCTGATGGAGTGGATCGAGGCGTTGCCGGAGCGGGTGAGCGCTGAGGCCCTTCCGGCCGTGGGTGCCCGACGCCGTCTGGTGGACCGCGCCTGCGAGCAGATGCTGGCGCAGCGCGACGACCCGCCCACGCTGCTGCAGGTGTGCCAGCAGGTGGGCGCCAGCCGCCGCAAGCTGGAGCTGTGCTTTCAGGAGGTGCTGGGCACCAGCCCCGTGCGCTACCTGCGGGCGGTGCGCCTGAACGGGGTGCGTCGCCAGTTGCGCCGTTCGGCGGTGTCGGTGCAGCAGGCCGCCGAGCACTGGGGCTTCTTCCACCTGGGCCAGTTTGCGCGCGACTATCGGGCGCAGTTTGGCGAGTTGCCGTCGGCCACGCTGCGGCGGCAGGGCCACTAGCATGCAGCCACGGGCCTGCGGCGGTGCCACCGGCAGGCAGCGGTGCCACAGGGGCTGGACGTGCCGGTGTGCGCTGCAGGAGCGGCCGCGATGAAGCCACGCATCCTGCTGCTGGAAGACGACAGCGCCATCGCAGCCACGGTGGCCTTTGCGCTGGAGCGTGAAGGGCTTTTGGTGGAGCGGGTGATGCTGGTCGCCGATGCCCAGGCCGCGCTGCAGCGTGAGCGGCCGGCCGCTGCCGTGCTGGACGTGGCCCTGCCCGACGGCAATGGGCTGGACCTGTGCCGCCGCTGGCGCGCCGATGCCGATACACGCACCGCCACCTTGCCCATCCTGCTGCTGACGGCCCGCGGTGAAGAGATTGACCGCGTGCTGGGCCTGGAGGCCGGCGCCGACGACTACCTGCCCAAGCCCTTCAGCCCGCGCGAACTGGTGGCGCGGGTGCGCGCCTTGCTGCGCCGCGCGGCCATGCCGCGGCCACCGGCCTCGGCCTTCGAGCTGGACGAGGCCGGCCAGCGCATCCGCTACCACGGCACGGTGCTGGCCCTGACGCGGCGCGAATACGGCCTCTTGCGAGAGCTGTGCCTGGCGCGTGGGCGCATCCTGTCGCGCGAGACGCTGTTTGACCGCGTCTGGGGCGGCCTGGCCGAATCGGCCGACCGGACCGTGGACACCCACATCAAGACGCTGCGTGCCAAGCTGCGCGAAGTTCGCCCGGCGGATGACCCCATCGTCACCCACCGTGGCCTGGGCTACACGCTGGCCGACGCGGACTGAGCGGGAGACAGCCCGTGCACCTGGGTCTGCGCCTGTTCTTTGCCTTCATGGCCATCACCGGGCTGGCGGCGTTTTTTGTGCTGCGCGTGTTTGTCACCGAGATCAAGCCCAGCGTGCGCGAGGTGATGGAAGACGTGATGGTGGACAGCGCCAACCTGCTGGCCGAGGTGGCCGCACCCGAACTGGCCGCCTTGCCCGCCGGGCAGCCCCTGGGCGACGGCCCGTTTGCACGCGCCGTGCGCCAGTACGCACAGCGCGAGGTGGACGTGAAGATCTGGGGCCTGCGCAAGACCACGCTGGACTTGCGCGTGCTGGTCACCGACGGCAGCGGCACCGTGGTGTTTGACTCCGGCACCCCGGCCGCCACGGGCCAGGACTATTCCCGCTGGCGCGATGTGCTGCTGACGCTGCGTGGCGAGTACGGCGCCCGCACCACCCGCCAAGGCACGGGCGACGAGACCAGCGTGATGCACGTGGCCGCGCCGGTGCGGGCCGATGGCCGCACGGTGGGTGCGCTGGTACTGGCCAAGCCACTGTCCAGCATCATGCCGTTTGTGGAACGCGCCGAGCACAAGGTGCTGTGGGCCGGCGTGTTGTTGCTGGGTCTGTCGCTGGCCATCGGGGTGGCGGTGACCTTGTGGGCCGTCCAGGCCGTGCGGCGCCTGCGCGCCTATGCGCAGGCCGTGGGCGCGGAAGAAGACGGCCCGCGCCGCGCACCCCCGGCGCCACCCGCGCTGGGCGGCGAACTGGGTGAACTGGCCCGTGCGATGGACCGCATGCGCGAACGGCTGGAGGGCCGCGAGCAGCTGGAACACCACATTCGCGCGCTGACGCACGAGCTGAAGACGCCGCTGGCCGGCATCCGCGGCGCGGCCGAGCTGCTGCAGGACGACCTGCCCCCCGCTGACCGCGAACGTTTTGTCCAGCAGGTGGACACCCAGGCGCAGCGCCTGCAGGCCATCGTGGAGCAGATGCTGGAGCTCTCCAAGCTGGAAAGCCTGCAGACCCTCCAGGTGCGCACACCGGTGGACCTGCACGCGCTGGCGCGCGAGGTGGCCGAGGCCCACGGCGCGGGTGACCGCCTGCGCCTGCCGGCGGTGCCCGCCGTGGTGCCGGGTGACGCCGAGCGGCTGCGACTGGCCTTGTCCAACCTGATGGCCAACGCGCTGGCGCATGCGCCGCCAGGCTCTGCATGGGACGTGGACGTCACCCTGGACGAGGCCGGCCACCAGCTGGTGTGGTCGCTCAGGGACCACGGCCCGGGTGTGCCTGCGTACGCGATGCCCCGCCTGGGTGAGCGCTTCTTCAGCACCGGGGAAGGGCGTGGCAGCGGCCTCGGGCTGGCCATCGTCCGCCAGGTGGTCTGGCTGCATGGTGGCACGCTGCGCTTCGAGGCGGCACGGCCGGGCCTGCGTGTGCGGCTGGTGCTACCCCGCGCACCTTGAGGGGTCGCCCGCACCCCTCACCCAGCCCCCACTTCACACCCACTTCACACAGCCCATCGGCACTTCACCACCGCGGCCGAGACTGCCGCTGTCGTGACCAAAAGGACGAGGCGAATGAAACATCCGGTGTTGGTGAAGATGGTGGCCGTGCTGTGCATGGTGTTGCTGATCAGCGGGGTGCTGGCCCGCATTGGCTGGCTGGTGGATGAACGTCAGGGCTACCAGCAGCAGGCGGTGGAGAGCGTCCAGCAGTCCTACGCGGGCGCGCAGACGCTGATGGGCCCGGTGCTCCAGCGGCGCTGCACCGAGGAATGGCAGGTGGTGGTGGGCAGCGGCAGCGAACGCCGCACCGACACCTTGCGGCGCACCTGGGCCATGCAGAGTGTGCCGGCGTCGCTGCAGGCCACCTCCACGGTGCAGGCCGATGCCCGCTACCGTGGCTTGTTCAAGGTCAACGGCTACGGCGCGCGCATGGGGCTGACGGCGCAGTGGAGCGACATGGCCGCGCTGGAACCCCAGCGGCGCCATGCCGGCAGCACGTTGAGCTGCCAGGCGCCCACGGTGTGGGTGGCGGTGGCCGATGTGCGCGGCCTGCGCAGCGCGCAGCTGCGGCTGGCCGGGCAGGGGCTGGCGGTCAAACCCGGCACGGGCCACGAGACCTGGCCCGATGGCCTGCACGCCGAGCTGCCCGGTGCGGTGGTGGAGAAGGGCGCGGCGGAGATCACGCTGACGCTGGACATGATGGGCACGGCCGACATCGCCCTGGTGCCGGCGGCCCGCAGCGTGGAATGGACCATGGCCTCCGACTGGCCCCACCCCTCCTTTGGCGGACGTTTCCTGCCGGTCAGCCGTGAGGTGCGCGACAACGGCTTTGACGCGCGCTGGGCCGTCACCGCGCTGGCCAGCGGTGCGTCGCAGGTGGTGGAACAGGCGGGCGACAAAAGGCCCGCGCTGACGGCGATGGACACCCTGGCGGTGACCTTCACCGACCCGGTAAACCCCTACGTGCTGGCTGACCGCGCCATCAAGTACGGGCTGCTGTTTGTGGTGCTGACCTTTGCAGCGGTGGCGCTCACCGAAACCCTGGCCCGCCAGCGTGTGCGCCGTGTCCACCCGGTGCAGTACGCGATGGTGGGCCTGGCACTGGCGCTGTTCTTCCTGCTGCTGCTGGCCTTGTCAGAGCACCTGTCGTTCAGCCTGGCCTATGCCTCGGCCGCCGTCGCCTGCGTGTTGCTGCTGGGGCACTACGGGGCCCACATGCTGGGCAGCGCGCGTGATGGCTGGGTCTTTGGCGGCGGCATGGCACTGCTCTACGGCATGCTCTACCTGCTGCTGCTGCGTGAACAGACGGCCCTGCTGCTGGGTGCGCTGGGGCTGTTTGGTGCGCTGGCCGCGGTGATGCTGCTGACCCGTCGGCTGGACTGGTACCGGCTGGGCGGCACCACAGGGCCGGCGGCCATGCCGGCCGCGGCGGGCGATACCCGCCAGGCGTGAAGGGTGTGAAGGTCAGGGGGCAGGAGGGCCGGGAGCCTCAGGCCCCCGGCGCCCCCCGGCACTGCGTGAAGATGCGCCGTGTGCAGGTGGCGCAGACGGCAGGGTCCAGCTGGCCAAAGACGGCGTCGATGGGGTCTGCCGCGCCGACCGGGATGACCGCCCGTTCCCCGATGTCCTTCATGCTGCCGCTCTGACGAAGCACCTGCAGTACCGGGTCTCGCACGTTGACCAAGGACAGCGAGCCACCCATGGCACGGCGACGCTGCGCCTCCTGGGCCAGCAGGTGGGCGCCGGAGAGGTCGATGAAGTTGACGCCGGTGCAGGCCAGCAGCAGGTGCTTCTGGCCCGGTGTCCTGGCGTCCACGTCGGTCAAGGCCTGCTGCACGTGGTCCACCGCGCCAAAGAACAGCGAGCCATGGATGCGCAGCATCTTCAGCTGAGGGCAATCGGGCCGCTGGGTGTCGTGGCTGAAGTGGTGCGGGCCTTCGTCCTGCACCGGCTTGACGTCTTCGATGTGCGGCCGGGACGTGCGGTTCAGGTAGAGCATCAGCGACAAGGCGACACCCGCGTAGATGGCAAATTCCAGCTGCAGGAACAGCGTGGCCAGGAAGGTGGCCACCAGCACTGCCGATTCCTGGCGGCTGTGCGTCAGGATGTGGGTTGCCTGGCGGACATCAAACAGGCCCCAGGCCACCAGCATCAGCACCCCCGCCATGGCCGGCAGCGGCAGGTAGACGGCCCAGGGCGCCACAAACTGCAGGATGGCCACCAGCAGCACGGCGGAGATGACCGCCGCCAAGGGCGTGCACGCGCCAGCCTCGAGGTTCAGCCCGCTGCGGTTGAACGACCCGCTGGACGGGTAGGCGCTGAACAACGAGCCCAGCACGTTCGACAGGCCCTGGCCCAGGAATTCCTGGTTGCTGTCGATGCGCTGGCCCGTCTTGAGCGCCAGCGCACGCGCGATCGACAGTGCTTCGGTCAGCGAGAGCATCGACAGCGCCACCGCGATGGGCAGCAGCTGGCGGAACGACTCGGCAGATACGTCAGGCAAGGACAGCGGCGGCAAGCCACGGGGCAGGGCCGCCAGCGTCTCGATGCCGGTGCGCCCCGGCCCCAGGGCCGCGTTCAGCGCCGCGGCCACCGCACTGCCGACCGCCAGGCCCGCGATCATGTGCGGCATTCGGGGCAGGTACCGGCGCACCAGCACACTGCTCAGCAGCGTGCTGATGGCCACCAGCATCACCCAGGGGTTGATGGCATCCCACTGGGTGAAGACGCCCTGCATGGCCTGCGCAAAGGTGGCGCCGCGCGGGATGGGCAGCCCGAAGAAGTTCTTCAGCTGGCTGGTGGCGATCAGCACCGCCGCGCCCGCCGTGAAGCCCACCACCACGGTGTGCGAGACGAAGTTCATCAGGCTGCCCAGGCGCAGCCACCCCAGGGCCAGCATGATGCAGCCGGACAGGAACGACAGCGTCAGCGCCAGCTGCACATAGGCCGCGCTGCCCGGTTCGGCCAGCGGGCTCAGCGACGCAAACACGACGATGGAGATGGCCGTGGTCGGCCCCGACACCATGTGCCAGGACGACCCGAAGAGTGCTGCGATGACCACCGGCACCATGGCGGCGTACAGGCCGTACTCCGGTGGCATGCCGGCGATGGTGGCAAAGGCCACGCCCTGCGGCACCAGGATGAGGCTGCCGGTGAGCCCGGCGCTGAAGTCGGCGCGCAGCGACGCTGGCGTCACGCGTGAACGCCAGGACAGGAACGGCAACCAGGTGCGGAGCCGCTGTCGGCCGATGGAGCCTTTCATGGGGCGGATGACAGGGTCTTGGGCAAGCGCCTCAGGACACCGTCTGGTAGTACAGATTCTGCGGGTGCTTGGCTTCGGCAAAGAACAGCCAGCGCTCGGCCAGCAGCCCCGGCAGCTGACAGGCGCTGGCCAGCAACCAGGGCAGGGCAGAACCTCCCCCTTGACCACCCAGGCCGGCCAGCCCCGCCACCAGGCACAGGGCGGGCAGCAGGAAGCCCATCACCTGAAAGCCCAGGCGTACGCGCTGGACGGTGACGGGCACCGCCCCGTGGAAGAACTCTCGCGTGTTGAACGAGCCGGCCGACATGCCCATGGACGTCTGCGCCAGCTTGCCGGCGCGCAGCCCGGTGGCGCTCTGCAGCGTGGAGCGGTGGCGGATTCGGGCATGGCGGCGCAGTGACACCACCCGCATCGCCCAGGCCGCCAGCACCAGCAGCAGCGTGGCCAGGCCAAAGCGGCGCAGCAGGGCATCTTGCCCGGCCGCGGCCGCCAGCGCACACGCCAGCACCATGCCCGACGACAGCCCGATCAGCACAAAGTTGACCACCGTCAGCGGGTGTGCCCACTCTTCGATGAAGCGCAGGCAGGCGTAGATCATGGCGGTGCAGACCCACAGTGCCAGCGCACCCGCGATCACCAGCGCGGGCAGCCACGGCGATTGGCCGATGGGGTGGCCAACCACCAGGGCCAGCCACCACAGGCCCACCAGGCCGATGAAGGCCGGCAGCACGATGACCTCGCGCGACATCCACGAGGTGCGCCACATCAGCACCGCGCGCCAGGCGCGCCGGGGGTGGCCCAGGTGCAGGAACGACGACACCAGCCCGGCCAGCAGCAGGAACAGGCTCAAGGCCAGGGCGCCCGCCACGAAGCCGGGGGTCATGCTGACGCGCATCAGGGTGGCCACCGCCAGCAGGGTGGCCAGGCCCTGGGCGACACCCACCAGCGTGGTGAAACAGAGGATGGACCAGGCGGGGTGCATGTCAGTGGCCTGACGACGAGTTGCGCCGCGGCAGGTACTGGTTGGCCGGTTGGGTGTCCCACTCCGGCATCAGCGCGTAGCCGCCCCGTTCACGGATGGCCTTGGAGACCTCGGAATCGGGGTCCTTCACGTCGCCGAAGAGCCGTGCGTTGGTCGGGCAGGCCTTGACGCAGGCGGGCTTGCGGTCTTCCGGGGGCAGGTGCGCGTCATAGATGCGGTCCACACACAGCGTGCACTTGGTCATCACCTGGCGCTCTTCGTCCAGTTCACGCGCACCGTAGGGGCAGGCCCATGCACAGTACTTGCAGCCGATGCACTTGTCGTAATCCACCAGGACGATGCCGTCGGCCTTGCGCTTGTAGCTGGCGCCCGTGGGGCACACCGGCACGCAGGGCGGGTCTTCGCAGTGCAGGCAGCTCTTGGGGAAGTGCACCGTGTCCATGGCCGGGTAGGTGCCGGCCTCGTACGTCTGAACCCGGTTGAAGAAGGTGCCGGTGGGGTTGGCGCCGTAGGGGCGTTCGTCGGCCAGGGGGCCGGCGGCGCCCGAGGTGTTCCATTGCTTGCAGGACGTCACGCAGGCGTGGCAGCCCACACAGACGTTCAGGTCAATCACCAGGGCCAGCTGCTTGGCGAGCGTTTCGCCGGGCTGGGCCCGTGCGCTGCCCGGTGGCTGGCCAGGCGCGCGCGCTGCGGGGGCGGCCGGTGATGCTGAGGCAGGCCGTTGGGCCGGCGCCTCGCGTTGGGTCTGCAGCAGTTCCTTGAGCCAGGCGATCATGGGCGCTTCCGTCCGGCAAAGTAGGTCAAGACCTGGGCCGCCTTGCCCACGACACCCGGTGTCGAGGGCATGCTGGCCATCTGCGGGAACGAGACCTTCTCTTCCTCGGGCTCGGCCGGGCGGATGGACACCCGCACGTCGTACCAGCCGGCCTGGCCGGTGATGGGGTCGGAGTTGCTGATGGTTCGGCCCGTGCGGGCCTGGGCGCCGGGCGGCGCGCCCAGGCCCGGGGGCATGGGCAGCTCTTCGGTGATGAGGTGGTTGAGCAGAAAGCCCTTGCGCGCCTCGTCGGCGCCTGGGGCCAGCTGCCAGGCGCCGTCGGCCTTGCCGATGGCGTTCCATGTCCAGACGGTGCCGGGCTCCACGGCCTCGCTGTAGCGCAGCATGCAGCGCACGCGGCCCCATTGGCTTTCCACCCAGGCCCAGCCGCCGTCGGCAATGCCGGCGGCCTGGGCCGTCACCGGGTTCACGTGCAGGTAGTTGTGGCTGTGGATCTGCCGCAGCCAGGCGTTTTGCGAATCCCAGGAGTGGTACATCGCCATCGGCCGCTGCGTCAGCGCGTGCAGGGGGTAGGCCTTGAGGTCAGTGACGCTGTCTTCCAGCGGCGCGTACCAGAAGGGCAGGGGGTCGAAGTAGGTGGCGATGCGCTCGCGCAGCTCATCGGGCGGCTGACGGCCAGGCGTCTTGCCCTGGGCGGCCAGCCGAAAGCCTTGCAGGGTGTCGGAATACAGGGCCAGCTGCACCGGGTCGTTCTTCTGGCGCCAGTGCTTGTCCTTGGCAAAGTCCAGGTAGGCACGGTTCCAGTTGCGCATGTAGTGCATGGACTCCGGCATGGGGTAGTGGAAGACACACTGGTTCTTCTCGTACATCTCCCACTGCCGGGGATTGGGCTCACCCTTGAGGTGAGACTCGCCGTCCTTGCCGCGCCAGCCCATCAGGAAGCCGATGCCCGGGGTGGGCTGGAAGTTGACGATGAAATCGGTGTAGCCGCTGAACTTGCGCCCGCCGTCGGCCGTGGTGAAGGCCGGAAACTTCAGGCGCGAGGCCAGCTCGATCAGCACTTCCTGGAAAGGCTTGCACTCGCCCTTGGGCGCCACCACCGGAATGCGCACGGAATCCACCGGGCCATCGAACTCCGAGATGGGGCGGTCGAGCATGCCCATCACGTCGTGGCGCTCGAGGTAGGTGGTGTCGGGCAGCACCAGGTCGGCAAAGGCCACGGTCTCGCTCTGGAAGGCGTCGCACACCACCAGGAACGGAATCATGTACTCGCCCGCGTCGTCCTTGCGGTTGAGCATCTCGCGCACCGCCATCGTATTCATCGAGCTGTTCCAGGCCATGTTGGCCATGAAGACCAGCAGGGTGTCGATGCGGTAGGGGTCACCCTTGACGGCGTTGGTGATGACGTTGTGCATCATCCCGTGGGCGGCCAGCGGGTGCTCCCAGGAGAAGGCATGGTCGATGCGCATGGGTGAGCCGTCGGGGTTCACCGCCAGTTCCTCGGGGCTGGCCGGAAAGCCCAGCGGCGCCGCATTGAGTGGCGTGTTGGGCTTGATCATCGCCGGGTCGTTGAAGGCCCGGTAGTTCGGCACGATGTGGCGCGGGTAGGGGGCCTTGTGGCGGAAGCCGCCGGGCGCGTCGATGGTGCCCAGGATGCTCATCAGCACCGCCAGCGCCCGCACCGTCTGAAAGCCGTTGGAATGCGCCGCCAGGCCGCGCATCGCGTGGAAGGCCACCGGGCGCGCCTGCGTGCTGGGGTGCTGCTTGCCCCAGGCGTCTGTCCAGGGGATGGGCAGCTCGAAGGCCTGCTTCAGGGCGGTGTCACCCATCTCCTGGGCCAGCCGCTGGATGCGCTCGGCCGGGATGCCGGTGATGGCCGATGCCCAGGCGGGTGTGCAGCTGGCCACCCGTTCGCGCAGCAGCTGGAACGCGGGTGCCACGCGGGTGCCGTCGGCCAGGGTGTAGTGGCCCTCCAGGGCCGGGTCACAGCCGTCGGCGATGCCTTCGGGGTAGGCATTCCTGACGCTGCCACTGGCCTTGTCCCAGATGAGCTTGTTGTGCGGGTGACGGCCATCGCCCGGCGGGCCACGGCTGGGGTCGGGGTCAAAGGCAAACAGGCCTTCACGCTCGCCGTCGTCCAGCACCACCAGCTGCGGGCCGTTGGTGAAGCGCTTGACAAAGGCCTGGTCAAACTGGTCCGTGCGAATGAGTTCGTGCAGCAGGGCCATCAGCAAGGCGCCATCGGTGCCGGGCCGGATGGGAATCCACTCGTCGGCAATGGCCGAATAGCCGGTGCGAATGGGGTTGATGGAGATGAAGCGCCCGCCCTGGCGCTTGAAGCGCGACAGCGCGATCTTCAGCGGGTTGCTGTGGTGGTCTTCGGCGGTGCCGATCATCACAAACAGCTTGGCGCGTTCCAGGTCAGGGCCGCCAAACTCCCAGAAGCTGCCACCCACCGTGTAGATCATGCCGGCGGCCATGTTCACCGAACAGAAGCCACCATGCGCTGCATAGTTGGGGGTGCCGAATTGGCGCGCAAACAGGCCTGTCAGGGCTTGCATCTGGTCTCGGCCGGTGAACAGCGCAAAGCGCTTCGGGTCGGTCGCGCGGATCTTGGCCAGGCGTTCGGTGAGCAGCTCGTAGGCGCGCTCCCAGGTGATGACGTCAAACGCGCCCTCGCCGCGCTGGCTGCCGGGCTTGCGAAGCAGCGGCTGCGTCAGCCGTGCCGGCGACACCTGCTTCATGATCCCGGAGGACCCCTTTGCGCAGATCACACCCTTGTTCAGCGGGTGCTCGGGGTTGCCGTCGATGTAGCGCACCTCCGGCCCCTGGGCGCCTTCACGCAGGTGCACCCGGATGCCGCAGCGGCAGGCGCACATGTAGCAGGTGGTGCACTTGACCTCGGTGTCCGCCGTGGGCGTCGGCTGGGACAGCGGGTCGTGCAGGGGCTCAGCCGAGAGAAACTTGAACATGGCGTCCTTGGTGGCGTTCGGGGCAGCGCTGAGGGGTGTGCGGCCCGTCAGGCGGCCGGCTCCAGCACCAGCTTGGCCGAGGCCACACGGCCTTGGTGCAGGTCGTCAAAGGCCTGTGCCCCCTCGTGAAGGGGCCGGCGTTCCACCCAGGAAAGGTCACCAAAGGCGCCGCGGTCCAGGGCGGCCACGGTGGCGCGGAGGTCAGCCATGCTGTAGGTGTAGGTGCCCAGCAGGGTGATCTCGGCCAGCGTCAGCTTGCGCATGTCGATCTCGCTGGCCCAGTCCTGCAGGCCGATGTGCATCACCACGCCGCCGGGCTTGACGGCCGCCAGCGCCGTGGTGCGCGTGGTGGCACTGCCCACGGCGTCGATCACGAAGTCAAAGGCGTTCTCGCCGGGCTGGGTGGTGCGCGGGTCCAGCGTGTCGCAGCGGGCGTGCTGCGCGAGTGACGCGCGCCGGCCTTCGTGCACTTCGGCCACGGTGAGGCGGTCAACCCCGTAGTGGCGCAACAGCAGCGCGGCCAGCATGCCGATGGCGCCGCCGCCCAGCACCAGCACCCGGCATTCGGGCAATGGCCGTACCAGCGACCGCATGGACAGGTTGAGCGCATGCAGCGCCGTGGCGGCGGGCTCGGTCAGCGCGGCGCGCACGGCATCCAGGCCATCGGGCAGCGCGATCAGGCACTGCCCGGGGATGCTCATGGCCTCGGCAAACGCGCCGGGCCGCGTCATGCCGACCATGGTGCGGTTCGCGCAGAGGTTGTCGCGGCCCTGCAGGCAGTAGTCACAGCGGCCACAGGTGATCAGCGGGTTGCCGGTGACCCGCTGACCCACGGCCCACAGGGGCGAGGCCGACGCCGTCACCGTGGCGGCAAACTCGTGGCCCAGCACCAGGCCGGGTTTGCGGCGGGGGTCATGGCCATGGTAGGCGTGCATGTCGGAGCCGCAGATGCCGGCGGCATCGATGCGCAGCACCACCTCGCCGTCGGCCAGCACGGGGTCAGGCCGCTCGTGCAGCTGCACCTCGTTGGGCTGGGTATAGACCAGGGCCTTCATGGGGCCTCCCGAGTGACATGGACGATGGCATCGTACAGGCGGCCGACCATGCGGTCGATGTCGGCTGGCGTACAGATGAACGGCGGCGCAAAGACCAGCGTGTCGCCGGGTGCGCGGGTGAGCAGGCCGTGGTCGAAGGCGGCAGCCTGGGCGGCGGCGCCGCGTTGGCCGGGCGCGCCCGGTACGGGGGCCAGCTCGATGCCGGCGGCCAGGCCGATGTTGCGCACGCTCACCACACCCGGTGTGCCCTGAAGGCTGTGTACCGCGTTTTCGAAGTGGGGTGCCAGCGCCGCCACCCGCTGCGGCAACTGCTCGTCGTGCAGCACGTCCAGCATGGCCTCGGCCGCGGCGCAGGACAGGGGGTGGCCTGAACAGGTGTAGCCGTGCATCAGCTCGGCCAGGTGGGGCGGGCCTTGCATCAGCGTGTCGTGGATCTCTCGGCGCACCAGCACGCCGCCCAGGGGCGCGGCGCCGTTGGTCACCGTCTTGGCAAAGACGATCATGTCCGGCACCACGCCAAAGGCCTCGGCGGCAAACACCGTGCCCATGCGGCCAAAGCCGGTGATCACCTCGTCGAAGACCAGCAGCAGGCCGTGGCGGTCACAGATCTGGCGCAGGCGCTGCAGATAGCCCACCGGTGGCACCAGCACCCCGGTGGACCCGGCCACCGGCTCCACCACCACGGCGGCGATCTGCCCCGCGTCGTGCAGCGGAATGATGCGGGTTTCCAGCTCGTCGGCCATCTCGGCGCCGGTGAGCGGCTGGCCGCGCACAAAGGCCTGGGTGGCGGGGTCCCAGGTGGCGCGCAGGTGGTCGCTGCGCAGCAGCGCCGTGCCAAAAGCGCGGCGGTTGTTGGTCATGCCGCCCACGCTGATGCCGCCAAAGCCCACGCCGTGGAAGCCACGCTCGCGGCCGATGAACAGGTTGCGGTGGCCTTCCCCACGGGCGCGCCAGTAGGCCAGCGCGATCTTCATCGCGGTGTCGCAGCCTTCAGAGCCGGAGTTCACCAGGAAGACCCTGTCCATCCCCGGCGGTGCCAGCTGGGCCAGCCGTTCGGCCAGGCGAAAGGCGCCCGGATGGCCCACCTGGAAATTGGACGCAAAGTCCAGCGTGTCGATCTGCCGACGCATCGCCTCGGCGATGCGGGGGTGGCGGTGGCCGGCGCCCACGCACCACAGGCCGGAGATGCCGTCCAGCACCTCGCGGCCGTCAGGTGCGCGGTAGGTGATGCCCTCGGCGCTGGCCAGCAGCCGCGGCTGCTCCTTGAACTGCCGGTTGGGCGTGTAGGGCATCCAGAAGGCGTCTGTCGCGTGGGGCATGCTGCTCATTTGGCGGTGTAGCCTCCGTCCACCATCAGGGTCTGGCCAGTGACGTAGGCCGAGGCGTCGCTGGCCAGGAAGACGGTGGCGCCGTGCAGGTCTGCCAGCGCGCCGTTGCGGCCGATGCAGGTGGCCTCGGCGTGGCGGCGGGCCAGCGCCTCGTCGGCAAACACCGGTGCTGTCAGCGCCGTGGGAAAGAAGCCCGGCCCGATGGCGTTGCAGGTGATGCCGTGGGCCGACCACGCCTGGGCGATGGCGCGGGTCAACTGCACCACGCCGCCCTTGCCGGCGCCATACGGTGCGCTGTTGCCAAAGGCACGGTAGGACTGCAGTGAGGCGATGTTGATGATGCGCCCCCAGCTGCGTGCCTTCATGCTGGGCGCCAGCGCCTGCGTCAGGAAGAACGGCGCGCCCAGGTGGAGGGCCAGTTGGGCCTGCCAGGCCTCGGGCGTGACCTCGTCGAAGGGCTGGCGCAGGTTGACACCGGCGGCGTTGACGAGGATGTCGATGTGGCCCCAGCGCGCCAGCGCGGCGTGGGCGGCCTGGCGGCAGCTTCCGGTGTCGGACAGGTCGGCCGCCACGGTGTCGGTGTCGATGCCCTCGGCGCGCAGGCGTTCGGCGGCGCGGGCCAGGTCGGCTTCCCGGCGGGCGGCCAGCAGCACCTTCGCGCCGGCCAGGCCCAGCGCGTGGGCCATGGCCTCGCCGATGCCGCTGGAGCCGCCTGTCACCAGGGCACAGCGTCCGTTCAGGTCAAACAGGTGGCCGAGCTTCACGCGTCGATGTCCTGGTGCAGGGCCGCTGGCATGGCTGCGCGGGCACGCATCAGACCTGCACCGGCTCGCCGCGGTCGAAGTGTTGGCCGGGGTAGTACTTGGCCAGCCGGTCGTCGGCGGTGCGGGCGTGGGCTTCCATGCCCTCCAGCCGCGAGATGCGCGCCGTGACCTCGCCGATGTCGCGCGCGGCCTCGCGTGTCATGCGCTGCCAGGTCAGGGTCTTCATGAACTTGTGCACCGACAAGCCGCCGGAATAGCGCGCCGCGCCCTTGGTGGGCAGCACATGGTTGGGGCCGCTGGCCTTGTCGCCATAGGCCACGGTGGTTTCCTCGCCCAGGAACAGCGAGCCATAACAGGTGAGCCGCTCGAGCCACCATTCCAGGTCACGGGCGTGCACTTCGAGGTGCTCGCTGGCGTAGCGGTCGCTGACCTCGGCCACTTCCTCGCGGGTGTCACAGAGGATCACCTCACCGTAGTCACGCCAGGCAGCACCCGCGGCGTCGCGGGCGGTGGGTGGCAGAGCGTCGATCAGCGGCTGCATGCGGGCCATCACGTCCTCGGCCAGCGCGCGCGAGGTGGTGAACAGCCAGGCCGGGCTCTCATGGCCGTGTTCGGCCTGGCCGACCAGGTCGCTCGCCACGATGGCGGCATCGGCCGAATCGTCGGCAATCACGGCCACCTCGGACGGGCCGGCAAAGACGTCGATGCCCACCTGCCCGAACAGGCTGCGCTTGGCCTCGGCGACAAACTTGTTGCCCGGCCCGACGATCACATCGGCCGGACGGCCCGTGAACAGGCCCTGGGCCATGGTGGCGATGGCCTGGACACCGCCCAGCGTCATGATCACGTCGGCACCCGCCTTGTCGAAGGCGTAGAGCAGGTAGGGGTGCATCGGCCCGCCGCGGAACGGCCCCGAGCAGGCCACGATCGTCTTGACCCCCGCAGCCTTGGCCGTGGCCACGCCCATGTAGGCCGAGGCGATGTGGGCGTAGCGCCCGGCCGGCGCATAACACCCCGCCACGTTCACCGGCAGCACGCGCTGGCCGGCGGTGACACCGGGGTGCAGCTCCACCGAGAACGCCTGCATCGAACGGGCCTGTGCCAAGGCGAAGTCACGCACCTGGGCGATGGCAAAGTCGATGTCACGCTTCACGTCGGCGGGCACCTCGGCGGCGCGGCGGTCGATCTCGTCTCGGGTGAGCACGATCTCGCCGTCCCAGCCGTCGAGCTGCTTGGCATAGGCGCGCACCGCCCCCTCACCCCGCACGCCGATCTCGGCCAGCATCTCGGTGACCACCTTCTGCGCGGTGGCGGTCTCGGTGTCCGGGGTCTTGCTGGCTTTTTTCAGGTACGTCACGCTCATCGTGGGCTCCAGGCGCTCAGGCTGCGGGTGCGGCGTTTCACTTCGTGTTGTTGGCAAACTCACGCAGCTTGGGGTCTGCGGCCACACGCTTCATGAAGGTGTCGGTGATGTAGTCGGCCGGGGCCGGTACGGTTGGCACGGCCCCGGTGCCACGCATGAAGTCACCGATGGCGGAGAACCAGCCGTCGACCCGGGAAGCGCCGCCCGCGCGGTTCATGTTGGCCAGCTGCTGCTCGAGGCTGAAGGTTGGCCGGGTGTCGAACTCCTTGCGCATGGATGCGTCGCTGATGCTCACGCCGCCTTGTTCGTAGAACTTCTTCATCATGGCGATGGCTTCGGTCTTGTTGGCATTTGCCCATGACCAGGCGCGCAGGTACACCGCCAGGAAGCGGGCCACCTGCTCAGGGTTCTGTTCGGCGTATTCGCCGCGGGCGATCAGGGCGCCTGGCACCACCGCGCCGCCTTCCTTGCCCGAGCACAACACGCGGGCACCGGCCTTTTCCTCGAGGGTGTAGATGTTGGGTGCCCACAGGCCGCCCAGGTCAGCGTTGTTGGACGACATGGCCGAGATGATCTCGGCCTGGCCCATGTTCTTGATGGTCACGTCGGCCTTGGCGATGCCCCAGCGCTTCAGGCAGGACTGCACCGCGTAGTCACCGGTGGAGTTGGCGGTCAGCACGATGGTCTGGCCCTTGATGGATGCCGGGTCACGGGCGAAACGGTCGGCCACTTCCTTGCGTGCCAGCAGCGCATTGCCAGCCGATTCGTCGTTGGTGATGCCGATGGTCTTGATGCCAAAGCGCACATGGCCCAGCACGGCAGGCACCGAGCCGGTGCCGCCCACGTCCCAGGACTTCGAGGCCGACGCCGCGATTTGCGGCACGCCCGCAGGGAAGGTGCTGAACACCGGCTTCAGGCCCATCTCCGCCCACCAGCCTTTTTCAGTGGCGATATGGAAGGGCAGCGCCCAGTACAGCGACGGTTGGTAGCTGACCTTGATCTCGGTGAGCGCCTGGGCCTGGGCGGTGCCAGTGGCCATGGCCAGGCTGGCTGCAGCCAGGCTCAGCACGGCGGTGCGGCGGGTCGGGGCGGTACGGGTCATGGGGGGTCTCCTTCAGGGTTGTCAGCAGCAAAGCGGCTTGGCCGCGGATGGGAACGCTTCAGGGTTCAAGGGGGCGGTGAGGCGGGTTGGTCTGGGGCCGTGGGCCAGGGTGGTGTTTGCGGGCAGCGGGCAGCGGGCTCAATGGGCCGCATCGCCCTGCTGTTCGCGCAGCAGCTTCCAGATGTGGGTGCGCAGGTGCACAAAGCTGCCCTGGTCCATCACGTCCTCGATGCGGGAGAGGCGGTCCCACTGTTCGGCCTCGCGCACTGTCTTGACGTCGATCACCTCGCGGATGCGGCCGGGGCGGCGCGACATCACGACGATGCGGTCGGCCAGGTAGACGGCTTCTTCCACCGCATGGGTGATGAACAGCACCGTGCGCGGGTGCTGGCGCGCCAGGCGCACCAGCTCTTCCTGCATGACCACACGCGTCTGGGCGTCCAGTGCGCCGAAGGGTTCGTCCATCAGCAGCACCTTCGGGTCCAGCACGTAGGCGCGGGCGATGGCCACGCGCTGCTGCATGCCGCCGGACAGCTGGTGCGGGAAGGCCTGCTCGTAGCCGCCCAGGCCCATCAGCGCGATGTAGTGCTCGATGCGGCGCTTGCGCTCGTCGGCAGCCACGCCCAGCGAGATCAGCCCGAACTCGATGTTGGCCCAGACGGTTTTCCAGGGAAACAGCGCAAACTGCTGGAACACCACCGCCCGGTCGGGGCCGGGCGCCTTGACCTCGATGCCGCCCACACGCACCGAACCCGCCGTGGCGTGTTCCAGCCCGGCGGCCATGCGCATGCAGGTGGTCTTGCCGCAGCCCGAGGGGCCGACCACCGCCACAAACTCGCGGTCATGCACCTCGAGGTCAATGCCCTCGAGGGCGACAAAGTCCTTGCCGCCCTGGTGGAAGACGCGCCCGACGCCCTGGAACTGGATGTTGGCCATGTGCGATGCCCTGGGTTTGCCGGTGAGGATGAACGGTGTTGAGTGGCGGGCTCAGCGCCCGCGCTGCCGCTCAATGTGCTGCTGCAGTTTCCGCAGCACGATGTCAATCAACAGGCCGACGATGCCGATGGAAATCATGCCGGCCATCACGGTGGCCGTGGACACCGCCGCCTGGCCCTTGACCATCATGTAGCCCACCCCGCTGGACGCGACGATCAACTCGGCCCCCACCAGCGACTGCCACCCCAGCCCGGCCGAGATGCGCAGGCCGGCCACGATGGACGGCACGGCGGCCGGCAGCAGCACCTGGGTGATGGTGCGCAGCGGGCCCGCGCCCAGCATGCGTGCCGCTTCCAGGTAGGTGTTGTCGACAAACTTGGCGCCGCGGTAGGTGTTGATCAGCACCGGCGGGAATGCGCCCATGAAGATGATCAGCACCGGCCCGCCGATGCCGGTGCCAAACCACAGCGCGGCAAACGGCACCCAGGCGATGGGGGCCACAAAGCGCACGGCCTCGAACAGGGGCGAGACCAGCCTGTCCAGCCAGCCAAAGGTGGCCATCAGCAGCCCCAGGGGCAGGCCCACGGCGACGGCCAGCAGGAAGCCCATCGCAAAGCGCTGCAGGCTGGAGAGCAGGTGCACCAGCAGCGTGTAGCCCGCAAAGGGCTCGGTCAGCAGCTGAAAAAACCGGGCCAGGACCTCCCAGGGCGCCGGCAGGAACTGCCGCGAGGTGATGCCCGAAACCGCGGCGAGAGTCCATACCAGCAGGAAGCCCGTCGTGCCGATGACGGTGTAGCGGGCCAGATCTCGGCCGGGCAGGGCGGGCCCGATCATGGCACCGCCCGCCAAGGCATGGCCCGCCGCTCGACCCAGCCCAGGCCTTGGGTCATGAGCCAGCCACACAGCGCCACGCTCACCATGCCGACCAGGATCATGGCCGGGTAGATGTCCTGGGCGCTCTGGTTCAGGATGGAACCCAGCCCAGCCACCGCACCCACCAGCTCAGCGGCCACCAGGGTTGTCCATGACGCCTGCAGCGACAGCCGCAGGCCGGTAAAGATGCTGGGCAGGGCCCCTGGCACCAGCACTTCCTTCCAGTAGCGCCAGCCCTTGGCGTTCAGCATCGCCGCCGCTTCAAATACCGGGGCGTCGATCTGCCGAACGCCGGTGAAGCTGTTGATGACCGAGGGCACAAAGGCCGAGACGAAGATCACCATCAGCTTGGCGGCATCACCCAGGCCGAGCCAGACGATGGCCAGTGGGATCCAGGCCAATGGCGGGATGGGCCTCAGCACCAGGAAGACCGGGTTCACCAGGGCCTCGGCCTTGCGGCTGGCGCCCATGGCCAGGCCCAGCACCACGCCGACTGAGGAGGCCACCACAAAGCCCATGGTCACCAGCAGCACGCTGCGCAGCACGTGTTCGTGCAGCCGGGCGTTGCCGTAGCCGTCGACGACGATCTGCCGCGCCGCGACCCAGACCTCTGACGGCATGGGAAACCGTGCGGGCGATACCCAGCCGGTGACCGCCGTCAGCAGGTGCCAGATGCCGATGAGCGCAGCCAGGAACCCCAGTGCCTGCAGCAGGCGGAGGTACCAAGGTGTGGATGGGTTAACGCCGGACATCAAGGGTGTTGGTCTGTAATCGTTTACAGTTTGCGCGTCAAGGCGCAAGGCCGTCAATCCAATCTGTGCGCCTTGTGCACAGGACTTTCCCTAGACAGGGTCTGCCGCAGCTTGATCAGGCCGGTTTGAATACGAGTACATTGCGGGCATGAGCCTGGAGCCGGTCAGTGCGCTGCCGACGATGGAAGACGTGGCCCGCCGCGCGGGTGTCTCCACCGCCACGGTGTCGCGCGTGCTCAACCAGCCCGAGGTCGTGCGGGCTCCACTGCGCGAACGGGTGCAGAGGGCGGTCAGCTCACTGGGCTACCTGCCACATGCCGGCGCCCGCAATCTGAAGACTCGGCGCACCGGTACGGTCGGCGTGGTGGTGCCCACCATCGACAACGCCATCTTTGCGGCGGGTCTGCAGGCCTTCCAGCGCCGCATGACGGAGGCCGGCGTCGTGGCCCTGCTGGCAGTGAGCGACTACGACCCCCAGCAAGAGGAAAACCAGGTGCAGTCGCTGCTGGCGCGCGGTGTTGACGCCCTGGCCCTGACAGGCGCCAGCCAGACACAGTCGCTGCTGAAGCGCCTGGCGCAGCGCCAGCTGCCCTGGGTGCATACCGGTTCTTTCCCCGGCCCGGCAGGCGCGGCCTGCGTGGGCCTGCGCAACCGTGAAGCCATGGTGCGTGCGGTGCGTTATCTGCTGGACCTGGGGCACCGGCGCATGGCGATGATTGCCGGTGTCACCCACCACAATGATCGCGCCGCCGAGCGCGTCGACGGCGTGCGTGAGGCACTGGCCGATGCCGGGCTGGAACTGCCGCCATCCCGCCTGATCGAGACGCCTTACACGCCAGCTGCGGCCCGTCAGGCCATGGCGCGCCTGCTGGAAACCGCCCGGCCACCCTCCGCGGTGCTGTGCGGCAACGACGTGCTGGCGTTTGGCGCCATGCTGGAGTGCAGTGCACGCGGCATCGGCGTGCCGCAGCAGGTGTCGGTGGTCGGTTTTGACGACCTGGAACTGGCCCGCCACTGGTCCCCGGCGCTGACGACGGTGCGCGTGCCGGCCGAACGCATGTGGACCCTGGCCGCCGAAGACCTGCTCGCGCAACTGGACGGCCGCTCAGGCACCGGGCAGCAGCAGGAGATCGATGTTGAGCTGGTCGTTCGTGGCTCGGCCGGCCCGGCGCCGCGCCGAACGGCTCGCCCCGCCTGAGCCATGCTGCGCAACCCCAAGGCAAGGACACCACCCCCATGGACGCCCCCACGACTCTGACGGTGCGCATCTGGCGCGGCGGCCCGGGTGCACCCGGGCGCTTCGAGGAATACGCCGTTCCCCGCCAGGAAAGCCAGACGGTGCTGG
>JAJTDE010000207.1 GCA_021298085.1 Rubrivivax sp. | reverse complement strand
GTTCACCGCCGTGGTCACCAGACGGGCACCGCTGGCGCCCAGCGGGTGGCCCAGCGCGATGGCACCGCCGTTGGGGTTGACGCGGGGGTCGTCGTCGGCCAGGCCGAGGTCTCGCGTCACGGCCAGGCCCTGCGCGGCAAAGGCTTCGTTGAGCTCGATGACGTCCATCTGCGCCAGGCTGAGCCCCCTGAGCGCCAGCACCTTGCGCGTCGCCGGCGCCGGCCCGAAGCCCATGATGCGCGGCGCCAGCCCGGCGGTGGCCATGCCGACGACCCGGGCGCGTGGTGTCAGGCCGTGGTGGCGGGCGGCGGCTTCGCTGGCGACGATCAGCGCACAGCTGCCGTCGTTCACGCCACTGGCGTTGCCGGCGGTGACGGTGCCGTCAGGCTTGACCACGCCCTTGAGCTTGGCCAGGGCTTCCAGGCTGGTCGCACGCGGGTGCTCGTCGCGGCTGACGAGCAAGGCCTCGCCCTTTTTCTGCGGCACGCTCACCGGGGTGATCTCGGCATCGAAGAAGCCGCGTTCCTGGGCGGCCACGGCCTTGAGCTGGCTGGCCAGCGCAAAACGGTCCTGCGCCTCGCGGCCGATGCCAAACTGCTCGGCCACGTTCTCGGCCGTCTCGGGCATGGAATCAACACCGTACAGGGCCTTCATGCGCGGGTTGATGAAGCGCCAGCCAATGGTGGTGTCATGGAGGGCATTGGCGCGGCTGAAGGCGGTGTCGGCCTTGGGCATCACAAAGGGTGCGCGGCTCATGCTTTCGACACCACCGGCGATCATCAGCTGCGCTTCGCCGGCCTTGATGGCCCGCGCGGCCGTGCCCACCGCGTCCAGGCCGCTGCCACACAGCCGGTTGATCGTGGCGCCGGGCACCTCGGGCGGAAGCCCGGCCAGCAGCAGCGCCATGCGCGCGACGTTGCGGTTGTCCTCACCCGCCTGGTTGGCGCAGCCGTAGATCACGTCGTCCACCGCGGCCCAATCCAGCGAGGGGTGGCGGGCCATCAGCGCTTTCAGGGGCACGGCAGCCAGGTCGTCGGTGCGCACGCTGCTGAGCGCGCCGCCATAACGGCCGATGGGGGTGCGCAGGGCATCGCAGATGAAGGCGTCGGTCATGGTGGTCTCGGGGTCAAGGGGCAGCAGGGGCGTCTGGGGCATCAGGGGGCCCGGGTTCAACAGGCGGGGGAAGGTCGAACAGGCTGGTGGCTTCGAGGTCCAGCACCTGCTGGCCCTGCTGGTTGAACAGCTGCCAGCGCCAGCGCAGGATGCCCAGCGTGGGTTTGCTGGCCGCGCGCCGCGTCTCCAGCACCGTGGCCTTCACGCGCAGCGCATCACCTGGCCGCACCGGGTGGGTCCACTTCAGGTAGGCCAGCCCCGGCGACGCAAAGGATTCACTGCCCTGCAGCGCCGCGCCCACCACCAGCTGCATGGCGATGCCGCAGGTCTGCCAGCCGCTGGCGATCAGGCCGCCATGGAGGCCCTCGGCGCTGGCGGCGGGGTCGGTGTGGAACCACTGCGGGTCATAGGCCTTGGCAAAGCCGATGATCTCGCTCTCGGTGATGACACGGGGGCCGGCCTCGATGACCTGGCCGGCGCTGAATTCGGCAAATCGCATGGTGGGTGGCGCGGGGGTTCAGGGGTTCAGGCCCGCCCGAGGGGCGACCAATCGGTGTTGGCGCTGCCCGCCGCGCCGCGCAGCCCTGCGCGGCGGCGCTGGCTGGCTTCCTTGGCGGCTGCTTCGCGCAGCCAGGGGCTCAGGCGGTAGCGCTCGCCGCGGTAGTGCTCGTCCAGCGTCTGCAGCAGCTGGGCCACGCCGGCGGCGCTCCAGTCGGCCAGCCATTCAAACGGGCCGGCTGGGTAGTTGACGCCCAGCTTCATCGCGGCGTCAGCCGCGTCGGGCGTGCAGACGCCTTGGCGCACCGCGTCGGCCGCCTCGTTGACGAGCATGCCCAGCGTGCGCGCCACGACCAGGCCCGGGGTGTCGGCCACCCGCAGCGGCGCAAAGCCCAGGGCGGCCAGCCACGCCGGGGCTTGGCCGTGCCAGGCCTCGTCGGCCGTCACGGCACACGCAAACGCCAGGGCCGGCCCGGGCGTGCTGGGCTGCGTGGGCACTGGCACACAACGGTCAAATACGGCCACGTTGTCGGTGCCCAGCACGGTGGAGAGCTCGGCCGCGGTGCGGCCGTCGGTCATCACCAGGCGCCCGCCGTCCACGGCAATACCCGTCCAGGACGCATCGAAGACACGCTCCGGACCCCAGCCCTGCGGTGCGAGGGCCTCCACCAGCCGGGCTTCCAGCCAGTCGGCCACCGGGCCCACCCCGTGCACGCTGATCTCGCGGGCGCTGTCGGGCGCCTGGTGCACGGCCACCGGCAGCGGCGGAACCCCCTCGGGGTAGCGGTAGAAGCCCCGGCCGCTCTTGCGGCCCAGCAGGCCGCCGTCGACCATCTCGCGCTGCACCAGGGAAGGTGCATAACGCTTGTCAAAGAAGTTGGCCTCGTAGACCGATTGCGTGACGGCGAAGTTGGTGTCGTGGCCGATCAGGTCCATCAGCTCGCAGGGGCCCATGCGGAAGCCGACCGCCTTCAGGCAGGCGTCGATGACCGGCGGCGTGGCGGCCTGCTCCTGCAGCAGGGCCAGGGCCTCGGCATAAAACGGCCGGGCAATGCGGTTGACGATGAAGCCCGGCGTGCTGCGGGCATGCACAGCCACCTTGCCCCAGGACTGCGCCAGCTCGAAGATGTCCGCTGCCACGGCCACCTCGGTCTGCAGGCCGGACACCACCTCCACCAGCTTCATCAGCGGCACGGGGTTGAAGAAGTGCATGCCCACCAGGCGTTGCGGGTGCTGCAGGCCCTGGGCGATGGCCGTGACGCTGATCGACGAGGTGTTGGTGCACAGGATGGCCTGGGCCGGCAGCAGCGCTTCCAGCGCCTGCATCAGGCTGCGCTTGGCCGCCAGCTGCTCGACGATGGCTTCCACCACCACGGCACAGGGCGCCAGCGAGTCCAGGCCGCTGACCGGCGTGATGCGCTGCAGCGCCTGCTGGGCAGACTCCGCCGTCAGCCGGCCCTTGGTCACCAGGGTGTCGAAGCTGGCCGCCAGCTTGGCCTTGGCGGCGGCGGCCGCGCCCTCGCGGGCGTCCAGCAGCAACACCGGGTGGCCGGCCTGGGCGGCGATCTGGGCAATGCCGGCACCCATGATGCCGGCGCCCACCACGCCGACAGTGGCTTCCTTCAGACGGGTCATCGTGTCATCTCGCGGTGTGTGCGGGCCGGCCAAGGGCGGCGGCACGGGTCATTGGGGAATCCAGCCGGCGGGCCGCTTGCCCAGGAAAGCAGCAAAACCTTCACGGGCTTCCTCGGTGCCGCGCACGCGGCTGATGGTCTGCGCCGTCAGCTCCCGCACCTCGGGCGTGACGGGCCCCACCTCCAGCTGCGCCATCAGCTGCTTGATCTCGCGCTGCGCCTGCGGGCCGCCGGCCAGCAGCTCTTTCAGGGTGGCGTCCACCGCCGCGTCGAGGCCCTCGGCCGGCACCACCTGGTGCACGATGCCCAGCGACAGCGCCTCGGCGGCGCCAATGCGTTGGGCCGTCAGCGCCAGCCGGCGTGCCTGGCGGCGGCCAACGGCGTTGACGACGTAGGGCCCGATCACCGCGGGCAGGATGCCGAAGCGCGCCTCGCTGACGGAGAAGCTGGCGGCGTCAGACGCGATGGCGATGTCACAGGCGCAGGCCAGGCCAAAACCACCGCCCAGCGCGGCCCCCTGAACCCGGGCCAACACCGGCTTGGGGCTGCTGTCGATCTGCCAGAGCATCTCGGCAAAGCGTCGGGCGTCGTGCAGGTTCCATTCCTGGGTGGCCATCGAGGCCCGCTGCATCCATTGCAGGTCAGCGCCGGCGCTGAAGTGCTTGCCTTCGCTGGCCAGCACGATGACACGCACGGCGTCGTCGGCCAGGGCATGGGCAAAGGCCGCGTGCAGTTCGCCGATCATGCCCTCGTCGAAGGCATTGAAGACCGCCGGGCGGTTCATCGTGATCTGCGCCACGCCGGGGGCACGTGGCGTGAGCGTCAGGGTCTCAAACAGGGGCATTGCGGTCTCCTGAACGGCGGCGGGCCGTCAGTATGTCTCCAGGTGCAGACGTCCTTCGCGCTGCAGGGTGCGCCCCAGGGCATCCCAGTCCAGGCCGGCGGCCTGGGCGATGTCCTTCAGCGCCAGCATCACGCCTTCCTCCATGGCCTTCAGGCCGCAGACGTAGAAGTGGGCCTGGTTGTCCTGCAGCATCGCGGCCAGGTCGGCCGCACGTTCACGCATCGCGTCCTGCACATAACGCTTGGGCTGGCCGGGCGTTCGGCTGAAGGCCAGGTTGATGTCGATGAAGTCCTTGGGCAGGCTTTGCAGCGGGCCGAAGTAGGGCAGCTCTTCCTGGGTGCGTGCGCCGAAGAACAGCATCAGCTTGCCGCCCTCGAACTTGCCCGACTGCCGCAGGCGGCGGCGCCACTCGGTCATCGCGCGCATGGGTGCGCTGCCGGTGCCGGTGCAGATCATCACCAGGTGGCTGCGCGGGTGGTTGGGCATCAGGAAGCTGCTGCCGAAGGGGCCGATCACCTGCAGCGTGTCGCCGACCTGAGCGTCACACAGGA
The DNA here is from genome assembly GCA_021298085.1 of Rubrivivax sp. Taxonomy (GTDB): domain Bacteria; phylum Pseudomonadota; class Gammaproteobacteria; order Burkholderiales; family Burkholderiaceae_C; genus Rubrivivax. The sequence continues at coordinate 1,582 of JAJTDE010000207.1, read as the reverse complement.
AGTTGCTGGCCACGCCGCGCACGGGGCGGCCCTGGTGGTCTTCCAGCACCCGCTTGACGGTCAGCGAGACGTTGTTGTAGCCGGGGCGCTCGCCGTTGCGCGGGCTGGCCACGCTGTACTGGCGAGCATGGTGCGCGCGACCTTGCGGGTCCGCACCCGGCGGGACCACGCCGATGGACTGGCCTTCCAGCACCGGAAAGGGCATGTCGCCAAAGTCCAGCACGATGTGGTGGGTGTCGTAGTCCTTGCCGACCGCCGTGACCCGCACATTGCCCACCACGGTCGCCTGCACCGTCTTGGCCGCAGCCTTGGGGCCGTAGAGGTTGGTGTAGGCGTGTGCGGCGCTCCAGGGCGGCAGCGTGGCGTTGTACTGGGCGCTGTTGAACGGCGCCTGGCCGGTGGCGGCCGCGGCAGCGTTGCTCTGGGCCTCGGCGGCGGCGTGCTGGGCCTGCACGGCGGCGCTGGCCGCGTCGGCACCCAGGCCGGCCTCGGCCAGGGCCTCGGCGCTGAGCGCCGCCGGCAGCACATCCCAGCCCAGTTGCTCCTCCAGGCTGTAGGCACGCACCAGCGGCACCGTACGCCAGTTGTCGATGCTGCCCGTGGGGCAAGGCGGCACGCAGGCCATGCAGAAGTTGCACTTGGCCGCATCCACCACATAGTTGCGCGAGTCATGCGTGATCGCGCCCACCGGGCAGGTGGCCTCGCAGGTGTTGCAGCGGATGCAGATTTCGGGGTCGATCAAGTGCTGGTTGATCACCCCTTCGGTCATGTCCATGGCGTGTGTCCTGTGCCGGCGCAGCGCGCGGCTGCCAAAACCCGAGTCGTGGCGGCCTGGCCGCCACGCCCTGTCGTCAATTGAAGCGCACGTAGTCGAAATCGACGGGCTGGCGGTTGATGCCCATCACCGGCGGCGCGATCCAGTTGGCAAACTTGCCCGGCTCCACGACGCGGCCCATCAGGCTGGCCACAAAGGCGCGGTCGGCACCACTGGGCAGCCAATTGTCCACGTTGGCCTGCCACTCGGCTTCGCTGACCACGCGGCCATCGGGCGACACCTTGGCGCTGGACAGCGCGCCGATGTTGCGGTGGAACGCCTTGTGTGGCGTCTTCAGGCGGAAAGGAATGCCCGCCTTGTCGATGACCCGGTTCCAGCGCTCGACGCCGGCGACCGAATCCTTGATGTAGTCGTCACGCAGCACTTCATTGAGCGCATTCAGCATCGGCACGTCCTTTTCCACGAGCTGCCCGCCCTGGACGTTCAGCACCTTGTAGGTCTGGCTGCGCAGCTGGTGGTCATCCATGCGCTTGCCTTCTTCGTAGCGGCCCTTCAGGCCCGTCGAGTAGAAGGTGGCGGCGTTGCTGGATTCATCGGCACCGAACAGGTCGATGGTCACGCTGAAGTGGAAGTTCAGGTAGCGCTGCAGCGTGGGCAGGTCGATCACGCCGGCGGCGCGCAGCTTGCCCGCGTCGTCGGTCTTGAGCTCATTCATCATCTGGCAGGTGCGCTGGATCACACGGCTGACACCTGACTCACCGACAAACATGTGGTGGGCTTCTTCGGTGAGCATGAACTTGGTGGTTC
>JAJTDE010000053.1 GCA_021298085.1 Rubrivivax sp. | reverse complement strand
GCCCAGCCGATGCCGCGCCAACCGCGGGGCGTCAGCTGGCCGTCGACGCGCTGGCCGTCGGCAAACACCAGCTTCCAGGACTGACCCGGCCTCAGCTGCCCGGCCAGGGCCTGGTGGGTGCGGACCACGGCGTCGTGCGCGCGGGCATCGGTGATCCAGCGTGGGCCCCGGTGCAGCAGACCGGCTTCCTGGATGGCCTGGGTGCGGCCATCGGCGGCCTCCACGCCCCACAGCACACGGCCGCGCATGGCCTGCAGGGCGGGGTCGGCTGCGGCATCGAGCACCAGTTGGCCTTGGGGGTTGAGGCTCCAGCGCGCGTCCAGCCACGGTGAAGACGCCACCGCCTTGGCCAGGCCCAGGTAGGCCAGGCACACCAGCAGGACACACACCACCAGCGCCCGCAGGCGCCAGCCCATCCAGCGCCTGGCGCTTACCGGCCCGAGATCAAACCCCGTGGGCAGCGCATCGAGCGTGCCCATGCCGGAGACCAGGGTGTCATACCAGCCCTTGCTTGCTGGCGAGGACGGCGGCTTCGGCTCGGCTGGAGACATTCAGCTTCTTGTAGATCGACTTGATGTGGTCGTTGACCGTGAACCACTTGATGCCCATCAGGTTGGCAATTTCCTTGATGGTGAAGCCCTTGCTGAGGTAGGTCAGCACCTCGGTCTCGCGGGGCGTCAGGCGTTCGTGGTCCAGCGGCTTTTCCATCATCACCGGGCGGCTGCTTCCGGAGAAGGTGGAGGCGCCACCGTGGTTGCTGCCGTGCTGGCTTTCCGGCAGGGGCGCACTGCGGAAGTGGGTCAGCAGTCGGCGTGCGATGGCGGGTGACAGCGGCGGTTGGCCACGGACGATCTTCTGCAGTTCCTCCACCAGGACTTCGAAACGGTCTTCCTTCAGCAGGTAGCCGTCGGCGCCGCGCTGCAGCGCCGGGAAGAGGTGGTCGTCGTCGGAGTACAGCGTGGTGACGATCTTGGTGGCCGGGTACCCGTTGAGCTCTTCCAGCAGCTCCATGCCGTTGCCATCGGGCAACTCCAGGTCGACCAGGATGAGCTTGAAGGGGTCGATCACGGCGCCGGTGGTGACCGAACGTGTCGAGGCGATCTGGCGCCGCGCGCTTTCCAGGTCACCCGCTTCGTTGATGAGGTTGGCATCGCTGAAACTCTCGCGCACCACCCGGCGCAGAAAGCCCCGTGCGACCGGGTTGTCTTCCAGGATCAATACCTTCACGGCCATGACTGCCTTCCTCCTGCGGCGGCTTCACAGCCGCGTTACGCTTGAATGCTACCCGATGAGCCTGTCAATCCCCCAAACTTGATGTGTGAGCGGTTGCGTCGTGCGGGATCCACGCAGGCAGGTGGGGGCGTTTCGAGGCCCCTCGCCGTGTCAGCAGGGCGTGTCAGCCGTTGTGCATCACCACCTTGCCCATCACTTGGCGCGAGGCCATGCGGGCATAGGCGTCGGGCAGCGCGCTCATGGGCAGCAGGCTGTCGATGGCCGGCTTCACCAGCCCCTGGGCGTACCAGGCGGCCAGTTGCGCCATGTCCTTGGCAAAGGCCTGCGGTTCACGACGGACAAATTCGCCCCAGAACACGCCCACGACACTGGCGCCCTTGAGCAGGCTGAGGTTGAAGGGCAAGGCTGGGATCGAGCCCCCGGCAAAGCCCACCACCAGGTAGCGGCCACGCCAGGCGATGGAGCGGAAGGCCGGTTCGGCGAGGTCTCCGCCCACCGGGTCGTACACCACATCCGGCCCGCGGCCATGGGTCAGTGCCTTCAGCGCATCGCGCAGGGGCACCCCGGCGCTGAGGTCGATGGCGTGGTCGGCGCCCAGGCGGCGGCAGAAATCGGCCTTGCTGGCGGTGGAGGCTGTGGCAATTACCGTGGCGCCGGCCGCCTTGGCAATCTGGACAGCCGCCGAGCCCACACCCCCGGCTGCGCCCAGCACCAGGACGGTTTCACCCGCGCGCAGCGCGGCGCGGTCCATCAGCGCGTGGTAGGACGTGCCATAGGCAAAGGCAAAGGCGGCGCCATCCTCGAAGGGCATGCCCGCTGGCAGTGGCAGCACGTTGCGGGCCGACACGCAGGCGTGGGTGCCAAAACCGCCGTGGCTGCCCAGCGCGGCCACCGCCTGGCCCAGCTGCAGGTGCTTCACGCCTTCGCCCAGCGCGTCCACGGTGCCGGAGAACTCGGCCCCCGGCACAAAGGGCAGCGCGGGCTTGAACTGGTACTTGCCTTCCACGATGAGCAGGTCCGGAAAATTCAGGCTGGCGCAGCGCACAACAATGCGCACCTCACCCGGCTGGGGTTCGGGCGTCGGCAGTTCGCGCCAAGGCATCGCAGCGATGCCATCGAGGCTTTCACACAACCAGGCGTGCATGCGGCTTCTCCGGGGGGGGGGTGGGGGTGCCGCATGATAAGAAGTGCGGGCGATCTCCGACGTCGCCAGCGTGACGGGCTGCTTGCCTACAATGACCACGATGCGAATCCTGATTGCCAACGATGACGGCTACTTGGCCAAGGGGCTGGCTGCGCTGGTCCGCGCCTGCGAGGGCCTCGGCGACATCGACATCGTCGCCCCTGAGCAGAACGCCAGCGGCACCTCCAACGCGCTCACGCTGACGCGCCCACTCAACGTCTTCGAGGTGACGGGCGAACACGGGCACCGGGTGCGCGTAGTGAACGGCACGCCGTCCGACTGTGTGCACATCGCTCTGACGGGCCTGCTGCCGCAACGCCCTGACCTGGTCATCAGCGGCATCAACAACGGCGCCAACATGGGCGACGACACGCTCTACTCAGGCACCGTTGCCGCTGCGATGGAAGGTTATCTCTTCGGCATTCCGGCGATCGCGTTCTCGCAGGTCGACAAGGGCTGGCGCGAGCTCGATGCCGCCGCTGCCACGGCGCGTTCGGTGATCGACGTCGTGCTGGCGGCGCGGGCAGCGCCCGGCGCGCGTGGACCGGGGGCCCACTGGCTGCTCAACGTCAATATCCCCAACCGGGCCGATGCCGCGCAACTGCCGCGCGAGATCACCCGCCTGGGCAAGCGCCACGCCAGTGAACCCGTGATCTGCCAGACCAACCCCCGCGGCGAAACCATCTACTGGATAGGCCCGGCCGGCGAGGCCAAGGACGCTGGCCCGGGCACCGACTTTGGCGCCACCGCAGCCGGCCGCGTCTCCATCACCCCGCTGCAGGTTGACCTGACGGATCACCAGCGCCTGGGTGCATGGGCCGGTCACCTCGGGCTGGGCATGTCGGCTTCACCGGGCCTGGGCGCCTGAGCGGCTCCACCTGCTGCTGCGCCCGGCCGTGACTGCACCTGCACGACGCTTCCCGCTGAGCCTGGACAGGCTGCCCGGGGTTGGCAAGCAGCCCAGGGCGGCCACGCCTCAGGCGCAGCTGCAGCGCCCCCAGCGGCCGGTGCGTGAAGCGGCCGCAGCACCGCCCGCGCCCGCCGTGGGCCAGGGCCTGGATTCCGAAGCCGTTCGCGCCCGCATGGTCGAGCGTCTGCGCCAGCTGGGTGTCGAAGACGAACGTGTGCTCGCCGCGATGGGCGCGGTACCGCGGCACCACTTTGTCGATTCCGCCTTGGCCGCACAAGCCTACGAAGACACCAGCCTGCCCATCGGCTGGGAGCAGACCATCAGCAAGCCTGTGGTGGTGGCGCGCATGATCGCGCTGCTGGCGGCGGCGCCCGGTGCGCGTCACCGGCAGGTGCGCCGCCCCCTGGGCCGCGTGCTCGAGGTCGGCACCGGCTGCGGCTACCAGGCCGCGGTGCTGGCGCAGCTGGCGGTGCGCGTCACCTCCATCGAACGCCTGTCGCCGCTGCATGCCAAGTCCCGCGACAAGCTCCACGCGCTCGGCCTGCTGGACATCCGCCTGCTGCACGGCGACGGTCAGCTGGGCCACGCGCCCAATGCCCCCTACGACAGCATCATCAGCGCAGCTGGCGGCGCCCACGTCGCCCCCGCCTGGTTGTCGCAGCTGGGCGAAGGCGGGCGCCTGGTGGCGCCCATCGTCGGCGCCGATGGCGCGCAGCAGCTGATCGTCATCGACAAGACCCCCGACGGTCTGCGCCGGCACCTGCACGACGGCGTCCATTTCGTCCCCCTAAAATCCGGCGTTCTCTGAACCTGGCCGTTGAACATGTCCTTGTCCCGACTCCACCGTCTCCCTCTGCTGTTCAGCGCGGGCGCCCTGGCGCTGTTGGTCGGCTGTGCCAGCTCCGGCGGCAAGGCGCCGGTGGAAGACCGCGCATCCGGCAGCACCACCACGCGACCAACCCCGCCGTCGTCGGGCGCGCCGGCCACGCCGGCCACGCCGGCCGCGCCGCAGGTGCCGCGCCTGAACGCCGAATTCGCCGGCAAGCCGGGTTACTACACCGTGCGCCCGGGTGACACCCTGGCCCGCGTGGCGCTGGACCATGGTCAGAACTGGCGCGATGTCGCCCGCTGGAACGCCATCGAGAACCCCAACTTGATCGAGATCGGCCAAGTGCTGCGGGTGTTGCCACCCAATGTGGACGCCGTGGCGGTAGCGCAGCCGGTGGCCACGGGTGGCCGTGTTGAAACCCGTCCGCTGGACGTGTCTGCTGGTTCCGCCACCGCGGCGACACCCGCATCCGCTGGCACGGCAGGCTCGTTACCGGCAGCTGCCGGTACCGGCGCCGCGGCGACCACGGCGGCGCCCGCTACGGCGCAGCGGGACGGCGACGAAGACATCAGTTGGCTTTGGCCGGCCGCGGGCCCGCTGGTGGCCGGTTTTGACGAAAGCCGCAACGTGAAGGGGTTGTCCATCGGTGGCAAGGCCGGAGACCCGGTGGTGGCGGCCGCCGACGGCCGGGTGGTCTATGCCGGCTCCGGCCTGCGTGGCTACGGCAACCTGGTCATCGTCAAACACAACGCCACCTTCCTGACCGCCTACGCCCACAACCAGACGCTGCTGGTCCGCGAAGACCAGATCGTGCGCCGCGGCCAGAAGATCGCCGAAATGGGCTCGTCCGATTCCGACCGCGTGCAGCTCCACTTCGAGATCCGCCGCATGGGCAAGCCCATCGACCCTGCTCGACTGCTGCCTGCCCGTTGAACGCCACCCCGCCCACCGTCCAGGCTGCCTCGGCCGGCCTGCGGGTCGAATCGCTGGACATCGAAGGCCAAGGCGTCGCGCGGCGTGACGACGGCAAGGTGGTCTTCATCGAAGGCGCGCTGGCCGGCGAAACGGTGCTCGTCAACGTGCACCGCCGCAAGAACCAGTGGGAGCAGGGTGTGGCCACGGCCATCCTGCACGAAAGCCCGGCACGCGTGCGCCCGCGCTGCCCGCACTTCGGCCTGCACGCCGGGGCCTGCGGTGGCTGCAAGATGCAGCACGTCGAAGCCTCCACGCAGGTGGCCGTCAAGCAGCGTGTGCTGGAAGACAACCTGCAGCACCTGGCCAAGGTGAAGGCAGAGCGCGTGCTGCGCCCCATCGAAGGCCCGACCTGGGGCTACCGTTACCGGGCCAGGCTGTCGGTGCGCTATGTGGCCAAGAAGGGCGAGGTGCTGGTGGGCTTCCACGAGCGCAAGTCGCGCTACGTGGCCGACATGCAGCGCTGCGAGGTGCTGCTGCCGGCCGTCAGCGCGCTGCTGATGCCCCTGCGCCAATTGATCGGCCAGATGGACCAGCGTGACCGCCTGCCCCAGATCGAACTGGCCGCCGGAGACACCGTGCTGGCGCTGGTGCTGCGCCACCTGGAGCCGCTGTCCAGGGCCGATGCATTGCGGCTGCAGGCCTTTGGCGCGCAGCACGGCGTGCAATGGTGGCTGCAGCCCGGTGGCCCTGACACGGTGCACCTGCTGGACACCGGCGACGGCACCCCGGCCGGCCCGGAACTCAGCTATGCATTGCCCGAATACGCCGTGGTGATGCCCTTCAAGCCCACCGATTTCACGCAGGTCAACCCGGCCATCAACCGCGTGCTGGTCAGCCGCGCGTTGCGCCTGCTCGAGCCGCAGCCGGGCGAGCGGGTCATCGACTGGTTCTGCGGCCTGGGAAATTTCAGCCTGCCGCTGGCCCGCGTGGGCGCGCAGGTGCTGGGCATCGAAGGCAGCGAGGCACTGGTGCAGCGTGCGCGCGCCAATGCCCAGCGCAACGGCTTGGCGGGCCGGGCATCGTTTGCCGCCCGCGACCTGTTCCAGATGACCCCGGAGCAGCTGGTGGTCGACGGCCGCGCCGACCGCTGGCTGGTGGACCCTCCACGTGAGGGGGCGTTTGCGCTCGCCAAGGCCCTGGCCGACCTTCGGCAATCGCCCGAGGCCACCGCAGCGGCTGAAGCGGCCGGGTGGCAGCCGCCGCAACGCATCGTCTATGTCAGCTGCAACCCGGCCACCCTCGCGCGGGATGCCGGCCTGCTGGTGCACCAGGCGGGCTACCGCTGCACGGCGGCAGGGGTGGTGAACATGTTCCCCCACACCGCCCATGTGGAGTCGGTGGCGGTGTTCGAGCAGGGGCCTGTCCCGGTGATGGAACCGGCCCCCGGCCCCTGAATGTAGGGGCGCCCAGCGCCACAAAGTAGGGGCGCCCAGCGCCACAAAGTAGGGGCGCCCAGCGCCACAAACGGGTGGCCGGCGGGTCTGGGGCGACCCCGCCGCATATAATCCCGCGGTTTACCTGCAACCCACGGCACCCAGAGAAACTCGCACACGGTTTCCCCTTGACTCGAAGCCCGCCACCGCGTCACCACGCGGCAAGCGGCCACTGAGCTGGGTGCGCGAATACCGGAGTTTTCCTTGCTGCCCAGCCTGCCTCCCGCCGTCCTTGCGCTTGCAGACGGCACCGTCTTCCGGGGCACTTCCATCGGCATCCGCGGTTCAACCGTTGGCGAAGTGGTGTTCAACACCGCGCTGACGGGCTACCAGGAGATCCTCACCGATCCCAGCTACTGCCGACAGATCGTCACGCTCACCTACCCGCACATCGGCAACGTCGGTGTCAACGACGAGGACGTGGAGGCCAGCAAGGTCTACGCCGCCGGCCTGGTCATCCGAGACCTCCCACTGCTGCATTCGAACTTCCGCGCCTCGATGACGCTGGCGCAGTACCTGCAGCGCGAGCACACGGTGGCCATCGCCGACATCGACACCCGCCGCCTGACGCGTGTGCTGCGCACCACCGGTGCCCAGAATGGCTGCATCGTCGGCTTCGACGTGGGCCATGAGGTCACGAGCGCCAACATCGACAGCGCCCTGGCGCAGGCGCGTGGCGCAGAGTCGATGGCCGGGCTGGACCTGGCCAAGGTCGTCAGCGTCACCGAACCCTGCGAATGGACGCAGACCGAATGGGCACTGGGTGCCGGGTATGGCACGCAGGCTGAACCGCGTTTTCACGTGGTGGCCTACGACTTCGGCGTCAAGCGCAACATCCTGCGCATGCTGGCCAGCCGGGGTTGCCGCATCACCGTGGTGCCGGCACAGACGCCCGCGTCCGAGGTGCTCAAGCACCAGCCCGACGGCATCTTCCTGAGCAACGGCCCTGGTGACCCGCAGCCCTGCGACTACGCCATCGAGGCCGCCCGCACGCTGATCGACACCGGCACGCCGGTGTTCGGCATCTGCCTGGGCCACCAGATCATGGCGCTGGCCTCCGGCGCCAAGACCTTCAAGATGAAGTTTGGCCACCACGGCGCCAACCACCCCGTGAAAGACCTGGACAACGGCCGCGTGAGCATCACCAGCCAGAACCATGGCTTTTCGGTGGATGAAGCCTCGCTGCCGGCCAACCTGCGGCCCACCCATGTGAGCCTGTTCGACGGCACCCTGCAGGGCCTGGCCCGCACCGACAAACCCGCCTTCTGCTTCCAGGGCCACCCCGAAGCCAGCCCCGGCCCCCACGACATCGCCTACCTGTTTGACCGCTTCGTCAAGCTGATGGCGGAGAAGAACTGACATGCCGAAGCGACAAGACCTCCAGAGCATCCTCATCATCGGCGCCGGCCCCATCGTCATCGGCCAGGCCTGTGAGTTCGACTATTCCGGCGCGCAGGCCTGCAAGGCGCTGCGTGAAGAGGGCTACCGCGTCATCCTCGTCAACAGCAACCCTGCGACGATCATGACCGACCCGAATATGGCCGATGCCACCTACATCGAGCCCATCACCTGGCAGGTGGTCGAGAAGATCATTGCCAAGGAACGCCCCGACGCCATCCTGCCCACCATGGGTGGCCAGACGGCGCTGAACTGCGCGCTCGACCTCCACCGCCACGGCGTGCTCAGCAAGTATGGCGTCGAGATGATCGGCGCCAACGAGAAGGCCATCGAGAAGGCCGAGGACCGCCTGAAGTTCAAGGACGCAATGACCGGCATCGGCTTGGATTCGGCCAAGAGCGGCATCGCGCACACCCTGGAAGAAGCCTGGGCCGTACAGAAGCGCATCCAGGCCGACATCGGCGGAACCGGTTTCCCGATGGTGATCCGCCCCAGCTTCACGCTGGGCGGGACGGGTGGTGGCATCGCCTACAACCCCGACGAGTTCGAGGAGATCTGCAAGCGCGGCCTCGACCTGTCTCCCACCAACGAGCTGCTGATTGAGGAATCGCTGATCGGCTGGAAGGAGTACGAGATGGAGGTCGTCCGCGACAAGGCGGACAACTGCATCATCGTCTGCGCCATCGAGAACCTCGACCCGATGGGCATCCACACCGGTGACAGCATCACGGTCGCCCCGGCCCAGACGCTGACCGACAAGGAATACCAGCTGCTGCGCAACGCCTCCATCGCGATCCTGCGCGAGATCGGCGTGGACACCGGCGGCTCCAACGTGCAGTTCTCGATCAACCCGGTCAACGGCCGGATGATCGTCATCGAGATGAACCCGCGCGTGTCGCGCTCATCGGCGCTGGCCTCCAAGGCCACCGGCTTTCCGATCGCCAAGGTCGCGGCCAAGCTGGCGGTGGGCTACACGCTGGATGAGCTGAAGAACGACATCACCGGCGGCGCCACGCCAGCGAGCTTCGAGCCGAGCATCGATTACGTCGTCACCAAGATCCCGCGTTTTGCCTTCGAGAAGTTCCCCGCCGCTGACCCGCACCTCACCACACAGATGAAGAGTGTCGGCGAGGTGATGGCCATGGGCCGCACCTTCCAGGAGAGCTTCCAGAAGGCCCTGCGGGGCCTGGAAACCGGAATCGACGGCCTGACCGAGCGCAGCACCGACCGCGAGGAGATCGTCGAGGAGATCGGCGAGCCCGGGCCCGAGCGCATCCTGTTCGTGGGCGATGCCTTCCGCGTCGGCATGACACGTCAGGAAATCTTCGAGGAAACCGCGATCGACCCGTGGTTCCTGGCCCAGATCGAAGACATCATCCAGACCGAAGCCCAGGTGAAGGGCCGCGAGGTGGCCTCGCTGTCGGCCGCCGAGTGGCGCTACCTCAAGCGCAAGGGCTTCAGCGACAAGCGCCTGGCCAAGCTGATGGGCACCCACCAGCATGCGGTGCGCGCGGCCCGCCAGGGTCTGGGCGTGCGCCCTGTCTACAAGCGTGTCGACACCTGCGCGGCAGAGTTCGCCACGCAGACGGCCTACATGTACTCGACCTATGAAGAGGAATGTGAAGCCGCGCCCACCAACCGCAAGAAGGTGATGGTGCTGGGCGGTGGCCCGAACCGAATCGGCCAGGGCATCGAGTTCGACTACTGCTGCGTGCACGCCGCGCTGGCCATGCGCGAAGACGGGTACGAGACCATCATGGTCAACTGCAATCCTGAAACCGTCTCCACCGATTACGACACCAGCGACCGCCTGTATTTCGAGCCGGTGACGCTGGAAGACGTGCTCGAGATCGTCGACAAGGAAAAGCCCTTTGGCGTGATCGTGCAGTATGGCGGCCAGACGCCGCTGAAGCTGGCGCTGGACCTGGAACGCGCCGGTGTGCCCATCATCGGCACCAGCCCCGACAGCATCGACATCGCCGAAGACCGTGAGCGCTTCCAGAAGCTGCTGCACGAACTGGGCCTGAAGCAGCCGCCCAACCGCACGGCGCGCACCGAAGAGCAGGCGCTGCAGCTGGCGCATGAGATCGGCTACCCGTTGGTGGTGCGCCCGAGCTATGTGCTGGGCGGCCGTGCGATGGAGATCGTGCACGGCGACAAGGACCTCGAGCGCTACATGCGCGAGGCCGTGCGTGTCAGTGAGAAGAGCCCGGTGCTGCTGGACCGCTTCCTCGACGACGCCATCGAGGTGGACGTCGACTGCATCGGAGATGGCCAGGAGGTCATCATCGGCGGCATCATGGAACACGTCGAGGCCGCCGGGATCCACAGCGGTGACTCGGCCTGTTCGCTGCCGCCCTATACGCTGAGCAAGGCCCTGCAGGACGAGATGCGCCGTCAGGCCGCCCTGATGGCGCGCGCACTGAAGGTGGTCGGCCTGATGAACGTGCAGTTTGCGATCACCGGTGAGGGTGACGACGCCGTGGTCTACGTGCTGGAAGTCAACCCGCGCGCCTCGCGCACGGTGCCCTTCGTGAGCAAGGCCACGGGCGAACCGCTGGCCAAGATCGCCGCACGCTGCATGGCCGGCCAGAGCCTGGCCGAACAGCGCCAGCGCAATGGCATCCGCGGTGAGGTGGTGCCACCGTACTTCAGCGTCAAGGAAGCGGTGTTCCCCTTCAACAAGTTCCCGGGTGTCGACCCTATCCTCGGGCCCGAGATGCGCTCCACCGGCGAGGTCATGGGCGTGGGTCGCGGCTTCGGCGAGGCCATGCTCAAGAGCCAGCTGGGCGCCGGTTCGCGCCTGCCCACCAAGGGCACGGTGCTGCTGACGGTGCGCAACAAGGACAAGGCGCGTGCCGTGGCCGTGGCCGCCGCGCTGCACAAGCTCGGTTTCCAGCTGCTGGCCACCAAGGGCACGGCGGCGGCCATCGCCGAGGCTGGCATCCCCGTGGGTACGGTCAACAAGGTCAAGGACGGCCGGCCGCACATCGCCGACATGGTCAAGGCCGGCGACATCCAGTTGGTCTTCACCACGGTCGACGAAACCCGTGCGGCGATTGCCGATTCACGCCACATCCGCACCGCTGCCCTGGCCAACCGCGTCACCTACTACACGACGATGGCCGGCACCGAGGCGGCCACCGAAGCGCTGAAACATGGCTCTGGCCTGAGCGTGATGTCCCTACAGGAACTTCACGCCGAATTGCACTAGACTGCCGGTGTCATCGACGCCGCCGTGGGGGCTGCCGGGCATTTCAGCCTGGCGGTTCTTCGGCGGTTTCCCTTTTTGTGCAGGCTGTGTGTGGGCGGAAAGCGCCGCATGGCAGCGGCCTCTGAGCGAGGCCTGTCCGTAGCTGAGAGAGACCATGACCACGATCCCGCTCACCCGCCGAGGTGCCGACAAGCTCAAGGAAGAACTCCACCGCCTCAAGACCGTGGAGCGCCATGCCGTGATCCAGGCCATCTCTGAGGCCCGTGCGCAGGGCGACTTGTCCGAGAACGCCGAGTACGAGGCCGCCAAGGACAAGCAAGGCTTCATCGAGGGCCGCATCCTCGAACTCGAAGCCAAGCTGGCGGCCGCCCAGGTGATAGACCCGGCGTCGCTGCAGGCCGAAGGGCGGGTGGTGTTTGGTGCCACGGTGGACCTCGAAGACGAGGACACCGGTGCCAAGGTGACCTACCAGATCGTCGGTGACGATGAAGCCGACCTCAAGCTGGGCCTGATTTCCATCTCCAGCCCCATCGCACGTGCGCTGATCGGCAAGAGCGAAGGCGATGTGGCCGAAGTGCAGGCCCCCGGGGGCGTGCGCAGTGTCGAGATCGTGGCCGTCCGCTACGTCTGAGCGGCCGGGCCCACAGGCGTGGCGTTGTTGATGCGCGGCGGGGCCGGCCTGCCGTGGCGCCTGTCGAGCGTCATCGCCGGGCTGTGGCTGGGTGGCTTGCTGTGTGTGGGCCTGCTGGCGGCGCCGGCGGCTTTCGCGGTGCTGGAACGGCCTGTGGCGGGGCGCCTGGTTGGAGCGCTGTTTGCGCGCGAAGCTGCGGCCAGCGTGGTGCTGGGTGCGGTGTTGATGCTGCTGCAGCGCTGGCGTGTCCGGCAAGTCGACGCGACGGGTCCGGGCAGTGATCTGCAGGGCTCGCAGGTCGACGCTGGCCTGCTGCTGCCGGCCGGGGCCATTTTCTGTTCAGTGCTGGGCTACTACGCGCTGCAGCCCTGGATGGAGCAGGCGAGGGCCGGTGGCGGCCCGCTGAGCTTCGGCCAGCTGCACGCCATCAGCGTCGGTTTCTTTGCACTGAAGACCGTGTTGGTGGGTGTGCTGGCCTGGCGCCTCAGCCTTCGGAGCGCTTCTTCGGGCTGATGGCGACGCGCTTGTTGTCCTTGCGCTTGACCAGGCCGCCGGCCGTCACGCGCTGGTTGCCAAACACCTTCACCTTCTTGACCGTGGCCCGGTGATTGCCACTCTTGGAGAACGACACGATCTTCACGATGCGCGGCCCGGGTTTGCGGTCGGCGTCGGGTTCGGGCGCCTTCTCCGGGATGGGGCGCCACAGCACCAGCAGCTTGCCGATATGCTGCACCGGCGCTGCGCCGAGCTGCTCACACAGCTCGGCCAACATCGTCTCACGGGTGTCGCGTTCGTCTGAAAAGACGCGCACCTTGATCAAGCCATGGGCTTGCAGTGCGAGGTCGATTTCGCGCACCACGCTGGGGGTGAGGCCGTCGCCGCCGACCATCACCACCGGGTTCAGGTGGTGGGCGTCGGCGCGCCGGGTGCGGCGTTCGGAGGTCGAGAGGGTCAAGGCAGGCATGACACTATTATCGGCTGGCGTACCTGCTGGCCGCGTGGAGCATCAAAATCAAGAGCAAGAGCAAGAAAGTCAACCGGGCGTGGCTGCACGACCACATGACGGACCCGTACGTCAAGCTGGCCCAGAAAGAGGGCTACCGGGCCAGGGCCGCCTACAAGCTCAAGGAGATCGACGAGGCGCTGGGCCTGATTCGGCCCGGGCAGCTGGTGGTCGACCTGGGCAGTGCGCCAGGCGCGTGGAGCCAGTACCTGCGCCGGCGGTTTGCCCCTGAAGGTGCCGCCAGCGGAAGCCTGCAGGGGGTCATCGTGGCGTTGGACATCCTGCCCATGGACCCCGTGGAGGACGTCCTCTTCATCCAGGGTGACTTCCGCGAGGACGCCGTGGCCGAACAGCTGCGCGGTGTGCTCGGGGGCCGCAAGGCCGACCTGGTGGTGTCGGACATGTCGCCCAACCTGTCGGGCATCGCCTCGGCCGACGCTGCGCGGATTGCCCACCTCGTGGAACTGGCCGTGCACTTCTCACTCGAACACCTGCAGCCGCAGGGCGCGCTGGTGTGCAAGGTGTTCCACGGCAGCGGCTACAGCCAGCTCGTCAAGCTGTTCAAGGACAGCTTCCGGGTGGCCAAGCCGCTGAAGCCCAAGGCCTCGCGAGACCGCTCGTCAGAAACTTTTCTGGTGGGCATCGGCCCAAGGCAGGCCGAGCTATCGGGATCATTGGAATAGACAAATGAAACCCTGTGGCATGTCAAGCGCATGGGGGGCTTGACTGCACTAAACTCGGCCTCACCTGCGGGCTTTCAGGGAAACCATGTGGTTTCCGCATTGAGCCCCCACGCGCACCGGCAAGGCCGTCTGCGCTGATCAAGGAGTCACGGTGAACAATCAATGGTTCTCCAAAGTCGCTGTCTGGATGGTGATCGCACTGGTGCTGTTCACCGTCTTCAAGCAGTTTGACCGTGGGGTCGTACAAGGCAATCAGATCGCCTATTCCGAGTTCCTGGAAGAGGTCAAGGCGCGCCGCATCAAGCAGGTGAGCGTCCAGGAGAATGCCGGTGGGGGTCCTGAGATCCTGGCTGTCACCATCGAAGACAAGCGCCTGCGCACCACCGCCACCTACCTCGACCGTGGCCTGATGGGCGACCTGCTCAACGCCGGCGTGAAGGTTGACGTCAAGCCCCGCGAAGAACCCTCCATGCTGATGAGCATCCTCGTCAGCTGGGGCCCGATGCTGCTGCTGATCGGCGTGTGGATCTACTTCATGCGCCAGATGCAGGGCGGCGGCAAGGGCGGCGCCTTCAGCTTCGGCAAGAGCAAGGCCCGCATGCTGGACGAGGCCAACAACTCCACCACCTTCGCCGATGTCGCCGGCTGCGACGAAGCCAAGGAAGAGGTCAAGGAGCTGGTCGACTTCCTGAAAGACCCGCAGAAATTCCAGAAGCTGGGCGGCCGCATCCCCCGCGGTGTGCTGCTGGTCGGCCCTCCGGGCACCGGCAAGACGCTGCTGGCCAAGGCCATTGCCGGCGAGGCGAAGGTCCCGTTCTTCAGCATCTCCGGCTCTGACTTCGTCGAGATGTTTGTCGGTGTGGGTGCAGCCCGCGTGCGCGACATGTTCGAGCAGGCCAAGAAGAGTGCGCCCTGCATCATCTTCGTCGACGAAATCGACGCGGTCGGCCGCCACCGTGGTGCCGGCCTGGGCGGCGGCAACGACGAACGCGAGCAGACGCTGAACCAGATGCTGGTCGAGATGGATGGCTTCGAGACCAACCTGGGCGTGATCGTGATGGCCGCCACCAACCGGCCCGACATCCTCGACCCGGCCTTGCTCCGCCCTGGCCGCTTTGACCGCCAGGTTTATGTCACGCTGCCCGATGTGCGTGGCCGCGAGCAGATCCTGAACGTGCACATGCGCAAGGTGCCGGTTGGCCAGGACATCCGGGCTGACATCCTGGCGCGCGGCACACCGGGCTTCAGCGGTGCCGACTTGGCCAACCTCGTCAACGAGGCGGCCCTCTTTGCTGCGCGCCGCAATGGCCGCGTGGTCGAGATGGTCGACTTTGAGAAGGCCAAGGACAAGATCATGATGGGGCCTGAGCGCAAGAGCATGGTCATGCCCGAGGAAGAGCGGCGCAACACCGCCTACCACGAGGCTGGCCACGCGCTGGTGGCTCGCCTGATGCCCAAGACCGACCCGGTCCACAAGGTCACGGTCATCCCGCGAGGCCGCGCCCTCGGTGTCACGATGCAGCTGCCCGAAGGTGACCGCTACAGCATGGACAAGGAACGCATGCTGTCCACCATCAGCGTGCTGTTTGGTGGCCGTATCGCCGAAGAAGTGTTCATGAACCAGATGACCACCGGCGCCAGCAACGATTTCGAGCGTGCCACGCAGATCGCTCGCGACATGGTCACCCGCTACGGCATGACCGACGAACTCGGCCCCATGGTCTACGCCGAGAACGAAGGTGAGGTCTTCCTGGGCCGCTCGGTCACCAAGCAGGTCAACGTCTCCGAGGAGACGATGCAGAAGGTGGACAAGCAGATCCGCAAGATCATCGACGAGCAGTACTCGGTAGCGCGTCAGCTGATCGAGGACAACAAGGACAAGATGCACGCGATGGCCCGTGCGCTGCTCGATTGGGAAACCATCGACGCCGAGCAGATCGACGACATCATGGGTGGCAAGCCGCCGCGCCCGCCCAAGGATTGGGGCAGCCAGCCGCGCACCGGTGGCGGCGACAGCGCCCCCCCGGTGTCCACCGGCGGAGCACCTGCCGCGGCCTGATCGGCCGGCGGACGCTGTTCGTGCCTGTGCCGAACCCGCTTTCCTCCCAAGAAGACGGGGCCCTCGGGCCCCGTTTTGCATCCGGACCGTTGCTGGCGCCCTCCACGCCATCCAGTCGCCGGTGGCAGGCGGGTCGCTTCCTGCTGGATGTGTCGGTGCCGCGTGTCATGGGCATCGTCAACGTCACCCCCGATTCCTTTTCAGACGGCGGGCGCTTCCTGGCGGCCGAGGCGGCCAAGGCCCATGCCGAGCGGCTGCTGGCAGAGGGCGCCGACGTGCTGGACATCGGGGCGGAATCCACCCGCCCAGGCTCGCCGGGCACACCCGCCGATGAGCAGTGGCTGCGGCTGGAGCCGGTGCTGGCCCACGTGCTGGGCCTGGGCTGCCCGGTGTCGGTCGATACCAGCGACCCGCAGGTCATGCGGCAGTGCATCGACAGCGGTGTGGACATCATCAACGACGTCAGGGCGCTGCGGCGGCCCGGCGCGCTGGAAGCCGTGGCGTCCCACCCACAGGTTGGCCTGTGCCTGATGCACATGCAGGGTGAACCCCAGACCATGCAGCTGGCGCCGGCCTACGACGACATCTCGCACGAGGTGCAAGCGTTTCTGGACGACCGCCTGCGCATGGTGGTGCGCGCCGGCATCGCACCCGAGCGCGTCCTGCTGGACCCTGGCTTTGGCTTTGGCAAGTCGCTGGTGCACAACATCACGCTCGCCAAGGGGCTGAACCGCTTGCACAGCCTGGGGCGACCGTTGCTTGTGGGATGGTCTCGCAAGGGCAGCTTGGGACAATTGACAGGCCGTTCCGTCGAAGACCGTGTGGTGCCCAGTGTGGCGGCTGCCCTGGCAGCCGTGGCGCAGGGCGCGTCTGTGCTGAGGGTCCATGACGTGGCGGCGACCGTGGACGCACTCAAGGTGTGGCACGCGCTGGGCCCCGAGGCAGCCTCGGGGCTGCAGCCCGAGTGAAGGGCGGCCGCAGGGCGCCCGGGCGGGCTTGCATGCCGCGGTGGTGTCATCCGATCGTTTCGTTCTTCCATCCATTCGGTGGGTTTTTTGATGAGCAGACAGTTTTTTGGAACCGACGGTATTCGTGGCACCGTGGGTCAAGGCCCCATCACGGCCGACTTCATGCTGCGCCTGGGCCACGCCGTCGGCCAGGTGCTGCGGCAGTCCGCCCAGCGTCCCGCCGTGGTGATCGGCAAGGACACACGCATCTCCGGCTACATGATCGAGTCCGCGCTCGAGGCGGGCTTTGTGTCGGCGGGGGTGGATGTCCACCTGTGTGGGCCGTTGCCCACACCGGGTGTGGCCTACCTGACACGCGCACTGCGCCTGGACCTGGGCGTGGTGATCAGCGCCTCGCACAACCCGTACCCTGACAACGGCGTCAAGTTCTTTTCGGCCAAGGGTGAGAAGCTGCCCGACAGCTGGGAACTCGCGGTGGAGGCTGCGCTGGCCCAGGCGCCGGTCTGGGCCAGTTCCGCGATGCTGGGAAAGGCCCAGCGGGTGGCCGACAGCCGCGGGCGCTACATCGAGTTCTGCAAGGCCAGCTTTGCGTCTGAACTCTCGCTGAAGGGGCTGAAGCTGGTGGTGGACGCGGCCCACGGCGCGGCCTACCAGATCGCCCCTGACGTCTTTCATGAGCTGGGTGCGCAGGTGCACACCATTGGCTGCAAGCCGGATGGCCTGAACATCAACGACGGTGTGGGGGCCACCTCACCGCAGGCACTGGTCGATGCGGTCAAGGCGCAGGGCGCCGACTACGGCATCGCCCTGGACGGCGACGCCGACCGTCTGCAGATGGTCGATGCCACAGGCCGTCTCTTCAACGGCGACGAGCTGCTCTATGTGATGGCCATGGACCGCATCGACCAGGGCAACCAGCCGCCGGGCGTGGTCGGCACGCTCATGACCAACATGGCGGTGGAATTGGCCTTGCAGGCGCGCGGCGTGGAGGTGGTGCGCGCCAAGGTCGGCGACCGTTACGTGCTGGAAGAGCTGCAGGCCCGCGGCTGGCAGCTGGGTGGTGAGAGTTCAGGGCACCTGCTGGCACTGGACCGCCACACCACCGGGGACGGCATCGTCAGTGCGCTGCAGGTGCTGCAGGCCGTGCGCCGCACCGGCCGCAGCGTCACCGACACCTTGGCCGAGGTGCAGCTCTTCCCGCAGACGATGATCAACGTCCGGCTGCGCGAAGGCCAGGATTGGCGCGCCAACGCAGCGCTGACCCGCACCTGGCGCGAGGCCGACGCCGCACTCGCCGGCAAGGGCCGTGTGCTCATCCGCGCGTCAGGCACCGAGCCCGTGCTGCGGGTGATGGTCGAGGCCAACGAGGCGGCCGTGGCCGCGGCCTGGGCGCAGCAGTTGGCCGAGGCTGCCAAGGCCGGCTGACGGCGGCGCGCGGCACCACGCAGGGAATGGTCATAAACCTGTCACAGAAAGTCTCTACAGTTCGGCTCGTTGGCCGTAGAGGCTGTGACAGGAGTGAATGGAATGTCCCTTTTTGCTGTTGATGCCCCCCGCCTGCTGAGCCGCGTGGCCGCCCTGGGCGCGTGCCTGGTGGTGTCACTGCCAGCGGCTGCCCAAGACGTCACCGGCGCGGGTGCCACGTTTCCGGCGCCGCTGTATGCCAAGTGGGCCGACGCCTACAACAAGGCCACCGGCGCCCGCATCAACTACCAGAGCGTGGGCTCGGGCGCCGGCATCCGGCAGATCAAGGCCAAGACGGTGGACTTCGGTGCCACCGACATGCCCCTGAAGGACGACGAACTGGCCAAGGATGGCCTGGTTCAGTTCCCTACCGTCATCGGCGGTGTGGTCCCGGTGGTCAACATCCGCGGCATCGCCCCTGGGCAGATCAAGCTGACGGGTGAGCTGCTGGGCGACATCTACCTCGGCAAGATCAAGAAGTGGAACGACCCGGCCCTGGTGGCCATCAACCAAGGCGTGCCGCTGCCCGATGCGTCCATTGCCGTGGTGCGCCGTGCCGATGGCTCCGGCACCACGTTCATCTTTACCAACTACCTGTCCAAGGTGAACGCCGAGTGGAAGGCCAAGGTGGGCGAGGGCACGGCCGTCGAGTGGCCCACGGGCGCTGGCGGCAAGGGCAACGAAGGCGTCGCGGCCTTTGTGCAGCGCCTGCCCAACTCCATCGGCTACGTCGAGTACGCGTACGTGAAGCAGAACAAGATGAACTTCACGCAGATGCGCAACAAGGACGGCCAGTTCGTGGCGCCCAACGAAGAGGCCTTCAAGGCCGCCGCTGCGGGTGCAGACTGGGCCAAGACCTTCTACCAGATCACCACGGATCAACCTGGCAAGGACGCCTGGCCGCTGACCAACCCGACATACATCCTGATGCACCGTGTCCAGGACAAGCCGGCCGTGGCCAGCAACGCACTCAAGTTCTTCGAGTGGGCCTTCCAGAGCGGCGACAAGCTGGCCGACGAACTGGACTACGTGGCCCTGCCCGCCGCGGTGAAGGACCTGGTGCGCCGCCAGTGGGCGGCCCAGATCAAGGACGCCAGCGGCAAGCCCATCGCCTTCAAGTGATGGCGCGCTGAGGCGCCCGTTGCAGCACAGCCCGCGCAGGCCGTTTGGCCAGCGCGGGCTCTTACACTGGTGGCTACAAGATACGAGGGGCTCGCGCCATGGCGAGAACAACCATTCCGGGTGGGCTGATCCCGGATTCCAACGCCAACCCACCTCCGCGGCGCCCTCTGGCGCCCTGGGCGGACAATGTCTTCACGCTGATGACCCACGGTGCGGCGGTGCTCACGCTGCTGCTGCTGGCGGGCATCATCCTGTCGCTGGTGCTGGGTGCCTGGCCCGCCATCCAGGCCTTTGGCCTGAGCTTCCTCTGGAGCGCCGAGTGGGACCCGGTCGAACAGAAGTTCGGCGGCCTGGTGATGATCTACGGCACCCTGATGACGTCGTTCATTGCCCTGCTCATTGCCGTGCCGGTCAGCTTCGGGATTGCGCTGTTCCTGACCGAGTTGTCCCCGCGCTGGCTTCGCCGTCCGCTGGGCACGGCCATCGAACTGCTGGCCGCCGTGCCGTCCATCGTTTACGGCATGTGGGGCCTGCTGGTGTTCGGCCCGCTCCTGGCAGAACATGTGCAGCAGCCGCTGCAGGCCGCCTTTGGCAATGTCCCGGTGCTGGGGGCCCTGTTTGCCGGCCCGCCCGTGGGCATCGGCATCCTGTCGGCCGGCATCATCCTGGCCATCATGGTGATCCCGTTCATCGCGTCGGTGATGCGCGATGTCTTTGAGGTGACGCCGGCTTTGCTGAAGGAATCGGCCTATGGCCTCGGGGCGACCACCTGGGAAGTGGTTTTCAAGGTGGTCCTGCCCTACACCAAGGCCGGTGTGATGGGCGGCATCATGCTGGGCCTGGGCCGCGCGCTGGGTGAAACCATGGCCGTGACCTTTGTCATCGGCAACATGAACCAGCTGGATTCGCTGTCGATCTTCGAAGCCGCCAACAGCATCACGTCGGCGCTGGCCAACGAGTTTGCCGAGGCCGGTGAGGGGTTGCACCAGGCATCGTTGATCTACCTGGGCCTGGTGCTGTTTTTCATCACTACGATCGTCCTGGCGCTGTCCAAGCTGCTGCTGGCCAGGCTGCAGCGTTCCGAAGGGAGCCGGTCATGAGCGTCACTGCAGGTGTGCCGCGCCAGCGGCTGGCCAAGCACCGGCGACGCAAGGTCGTCAACGTCATCGCGCTGGCACTGTCGTTGCTGGCCATGGCCTTTGGGGTGTTCTGGCTGGTGTGGATCCTCTTCGAGACGGTCAGGCTCGGTGTCGGCGGCCTGGCCTTGAGTGTCTTCACCGAGATGACACCCCCGCCGATGGCCGAGACCGGTGGCCTGGCCAATGCCATCTTCGGCTCCATCGTGATGGTGTCACTGGCCACCATGCTCGGTACGCCCATCGGCGTGCTGGCCGGGGTGTATGTGGCCGAGTACGGCCGGCGCTCCTGGCTGGGCCGTGTGACGCAGTTCATCAACGACATCCTGCTGTCGGCGCCCAGCATCGTGATCGGGCTGTTCATCTACGCGGCCGTGGTCGCCAAGACCAAGAGTTTCTCCGGTGCGGCGGGTGTGCTGGCGCTGTCGCTGATCGTCATCCCGGTGGTCCTGCGGACGACGGCCGACATGCTGAGCCTGGTGCCCAACGCGCTGCGCGAGGCTGCCTATGCGCTGGGCACGCCGAAGTGGAAGGTCATCTGGTCGGTCACCTTGAAGGCCTCGCGGGCTGGCGTGGTGACCGGTGTGCTGCTGGCCGTGGCCCGCATCGCCGGTGAGACCGCGCCCCTGCTGTTCACCGCCCTGTCCAACCAGTTCTGGACGATGAACCTGGCCGAGCCCATGGCCAGCCTGCCGGTGACGATCTTCAAGTTTGCGATGAGCCCTTACGAGAACTGGCAGAAGCTGGCCTGGGCGGGTGTGTTCCTGATCACCCTGGGTGTGCTGGCGCTGAATATCCTGGCACGCGTGCTCTTCAAGAACCGTTACTGACCCTGTTGTTGACCACCAACCTCTACGCCCAGTCCCTGCGGAACGCTGCATGACCTCCTCCCAAGCTGCTGACCAGAGCCCGGAACGCGCCAAGCTGACCGTGCGCCACCTCAACTTCTACTACGGGTCCTTCCAGGCGCTGAAAGACATCAACCTTGACATCCCTGAAAAGAAGGTCACTGCCTTCATCGGCCCTTCGGGCTGCGGCAAGAGCACCTTGCTGCGCGTCTTCAACCGGATGTTCGAGCTCTACCCCGAGCAGCGCGCCGAAGGGCAGGTACTGCTGGATGGCCAGAACCTGCTGTCTGCCAAGGAGGACGTGTCGCTCATCCGTGCCAAGGTGGGCATGGTCTTCCAGAAGCCCACCCCATTTCCGATGTCGATCTTCGACAACATCGCCTTTGGCGTGCGCCTATTCGAGACCCTCTCGCCCAGCGAGATGGATGACCGGGTCGAATGGGCGCTGCGCAAGGCCGCGTTGTGGAATGAGGTCAAGGACAAGCTCGGCCAGAGTGGCTCCGGGCTGTCGGGCGGCCAGCAGCAACGCCTGTGCATCGCCCGTGGCATTGCCATCAAGCCGGAGGTGCTCCTGCTCGATGAACCCTGTTCGGCGCTGGACCCCATCTCCACCGGCAAGATCGAGGAACTGATCCACGAGCTGAAGAGCGACTACACGGTGGCCATCGTCACGCACAACATGCAACAGGCCGCGCGTGTGTCAGACTACACGGCGTACATGTACCTGGGTGACCTGATCGAATTCGGCGCCACCAAGGAACTCTTTCTCAAGCCCACCAAGCGCGAGACCGAGGACTACATCACCGGTCGTTTTGGGTAATTCACATGAGCGAAAAACATCTTTCCAGCCAGTTTGACGCCGAACTCAGCGGCATCTCGTCGCGGGTTCTGGAAATGGGCGGCCTGGTTGAGAGCCAGGTCGGGCAGGCACTGTCGGCACTGACCAGCTTCAACGAGGAGGGCGCGGCTGATGTGCTGCGCCAGGAAGAACGCGTCAACCAGATGGAGGTCGAGATCGACCGGGACCTGTCGGGCATCATCGCGCGCCGCCAGCCCACCGCCCGTGATCTCCGCCTGCTCATCGCCATCAGCAAGACCATCGCCAACCTGGAGCGTGTCGGCGACGAGGCCGCCCGGGTGGCGCGTGCCGTGCAGCGCCTGATCGGCTCGGGCATCTCGTCGCGCATGCGCCTGCCCGCCAGCGACCTGCAGTTCGAGGCCGATCTGGCCATCGCGCAGCTGCGCAAGGCCTTGGATGCGTTTGCCCGGCTCGACGCCAAACGTGCGCTCGAGGTCCTCAAGCAGGACGACCAGATCGACCGTGAGTTCGAAGGTCTGCTGCGCAAGCTGATCACCTACATGATGGAAGACCCCCGCACCATCAGCTCCAGCATCGACCTCGTCTTTGTGGCCAAGGCCATCGAGCGCATCGGTGACCACGCCAAGAACCTCGCCGAGGCAACGATCTACATCGTCAAGGGTACTGATGTCCGCCACACGCCCATGGACGTGGTGGAAGGTGTCGTGCGCTGACACACACGGCGGCTGAACGGGTGTCCGCGCAAAGTTCAGACCCGGTGCAGATACTGGTGGTCGAGGATGAGGCGGGCATCTCCGAACTCATCTGCCTCAACCTGCGGCATGCCGGCTGGGAGCCCGTGAGCGTCTCGTCGGCGGAGGCGGCGCAGCGCCAGGTGCGTGAGGCCTTGCCGGCCCTGGCGCTGGTGGATTGGATGCTGCCCGGCATGAGCGGCCCGAGCCTTGTGCGCCATTGGCGCACCGAAGAGCGTACGCGCCCGTTGCCGGTGCTCATGCTGACCGCGCGTGCCGAGGAGGCTGACCTGGTGGCCGGGCTTGAAGCAGGCGCCGACGACTACCTGACCAAGCCGTTTTCCACGCGGGAGCTGGTGGCGCGCATCCGCGCGTTGTTGCGACGTGCCGCGCCCCAGTCGCTGCAGGAAGGTGTTCAACTGGGGCCCCTGCGCCTGGACCCTGGCCAGCGGCAGCTTTTCTGGACAGCCGCTGGCAACACGCGCGAACTGCGCATCGGCCCGTCCGAGTTTCGATTGCTGCATTTCTTCATGACCCACCCTGGCCGCGTCTACTCCAGGAACCAGCTGCTGGACCACGTCTGGGGCGACCATGTCTTCATTGAGGAGCGGACGGTGGATGTGCATGTGAAGCGGCTGCGCGGCGTGCTCAGCATCGTCCAGGCCGACGCCGCGCTCGAGACCGTGCGGGGTGCTGGCTACCGCATGCACGTGCCCGGCATGCCCGCGGCCAGCGTGCCATGAACTGGTTTCTGCCCCGCATGCTGGCCGCCGCCCTCATGGCTGCGGTGGGCGCCATCATCGGTACCGCTATCGGCTGGGGCGGCGACACCGTGCTGGTGCTGGCGGTGCTGGGCGCGGCGCTCGGCGCGTCGGTGTCGGCCTTCGCAGACCGCATCCGCGGCTACAAGCTCATGCGTTGGCTGCGCAGTGACAGGGCGCAGCCCGCACCGAGGGACACATCGTTCTGGGGCGAGCTGGGCTACCGGATGGAGAGAGCGCTCATCCTGTCGCAGCGCGAGACCGAACGTGAACGCCAGCAGACGAAGGACTTTCTGACGGCCATCGAGGCGTCGCCCAATGGCGTGCTGCTGATGGACAAGTACGACCAGATCGAGTGGTGCAACGGCGTGGCCGCCGACCACTTCGGCCTGGATCCCCGGCGTGATGTCCAGCAGAGGATCACCAACCTCGTCAGAGACCCGGCCTTTGTCGCCTACATGCAGCAAGGGGACTGGGAAGGTGGTCTGTCGCTGTCAGCCCGCGGCGGCAGGGGCACCCTGAGTGTGCTGATCAGGCCCTACGGCGCGGGCAAGAAGCTGCTGCTGAGCCAGGATGTCACCGAAGGCCTGCGCAACGAGGCCATGCGCCGGGACTTTGTGGCCAACGTGTCCCACGAGATCCGCACACCGCTGACGGTGCTGTCGGGGTTTGTCGAATCGCTGACCACCTTGAAGCTCTCGGAGGCTGAACGCACGCTCGTGCTCGCCCGCATGCGCGAACAGACTGCCCGCATGCAGGCGCTGGTGGCCGATCTGCTCACGCTGGCGCAGCTGGAGGGCAGCCCGCGGCCGTCGCCGGACAACTGGGTCCCACTGGCACCGCTGTTTGACCGTGTGGTGGCTGAAGCGCAGGCCTTGTCGGCGGGCCGGCACATCCTGCACGCTGACGACGTGGGCCTGTCAGAGATTGCCGGCCAGGGTACCGAGCTGCAAAGTGCCGTGGGCAACCTGCTCAGCAATGCCGTGCGCTACACCCCTGAGGGCGGGCGCATTGACCTGCGGTGGCAGCAGCGTGCCGATGGCTCAGGACTGATCGTGGTGCAGGACAATGGCCCGGGTATCGGCCGAGAACACCTGTCACGCTTGACCGAACGCTTCTACCGCGTCGATGGCAGCCGTTCGCGCGACACCGGTGGTACGGGTCTGGGCCTGTCCATCGTCAAGCACGTCATGCAGCGGCACGGAGGCGAGATCGACATCGAGAGCGAACTCGGCCAGGGCTCCGCATTCAAGCTGGTGTTTCCGGCCGCCAGGGTCCGCCAGACACCTTGAACCGCCATTGGCTGGGTCTACAGCCGCTGGTAGACCGCCATCAGGTCACTCGACTGCCGGTGCCGCCGCTCTGCCGCAACCAGCCGCCAGCCCGGCAGCGGCAGCGCCGCGGTGACTCGGCTGAAACTCACCAGCACAGGGCAACGGGTGGCCTCCGGGGCGCCCAGCGGCCCCGCCATCACAGGGCGACGGGTGTAGATCTCCAGCGCAGCCACCATCGAGGGGCTGGCTTCCGGTGCCGCGATGCAGGGGGCATCGGCCATCAGGGCCTTTCCGCGCTCGATCAACGGCCTGGCTGACCGTGCGTAGTCAAGCAGTGGCAGCCACAGCGTCATCAGCAGCAGCCATGACAGGGCCACTCCGCTGGCCGGCAGAACCAGCGTCTTCCACAGCGCGTGCTGGCTGCGCCCCGTCCGCCACCGGACGAGGCCCAGCCAGGCCAGCGTTCCCAGCAGCGCCAGGACCAGAGCGAAGGCTGAGAAGCTGGGCTGGAAACCCGGCTGCAGCTTCGTGATGTTGGCTGCCCAGCGGGCCGGTGTGCCCGTGTGCATGGCGACATAGGTCAACCAGATGAACACCGCCACCAGCGAAAAGAACATCACCGAGAACCAGTCGATACCCGCTGCCACGCTGCGCCGCAGGGTGGGCAGGGCAAAGGCGGCCAGCACCGCCAGCGCTGGCAGCGCCAGCATCAGCACGCGGTCGTGTCCGCCCATGGCCACATTGCCCAGCATCGCCAATGCCACCACAGACGCCGGCACACTGATGTGCCGCTTGAACCAATGTTGGCGCCAGCGCCAGAGTGTCCAGAGGCCCAGCAGCCACGCGGGCCAGAGGAACCAGGCCCACTGACGCAGGATCTGCGTCGCCTGGGCTGCGCTGAATTCCAGCGTGAAGCGCCAGTCCCAGATGTCAAACACACTGGCTACCGATGCCCCCGCGACACAGCCGGCGGCGATCCACGGCACCAGCTTGCGTGCCCCGTCATAGGACGACTTGGCGCTGATGGTGGCCAGAACCACACCCAGTGTCAGCGACAGGCTGGGCGCCCCGGCGGCCGACAGCGCCAGCAGGCCACCCGCCATGGCCCAGGGCGCTGATCGCTCGCGGAAGGGGGCTGCTGCCGCGCCCCACAGGCACAGGCTGACGGCGGTCAGCTGCATCAGCTCAGGCGTGGTTTCATGTCCCAGCTGCAGCAGCCCCAGCGTGGCAATCAGGGCCAGCAGCGCGCCGTCGGCGATGGCACGTGCGTAGGCCACCGGCTCCGCCTCTCCGCCAAAGGCAAAGGCAACAGGCTGAGCGGCTTCGGTCCGGGCAAAGTGGAAGCAGGCGTACCACGTCAGGGCCAGCGTGAGGGCCAGCAGCCCGCCGAACGGCAGACGGGCGGCCAGGGCAGGGTCGAGCCAGGGTGACAACAACCAGATCGACGCCGCACCCAGCCAGTGCGCCAATGGTTCCGGGGTGACGGGAACACCCCCCAGGGTGGGCGCCACCCAGCCGGTGCGTCCTTCGGCCATCGCCAGCATCACGCCGAAGGCGGCCAGGTCGTCATTGCGCCAGGGGTCTCGGCCGACGATGCCGGGCACGATCCACACCACGCTGAAGACCCAGAGCATCCACCTTGGCAGAGCCTGTGCAGCGCGGGCGGTGACGAGGGCTGGGCTGGGCTGGTTCATGGTGAGCCAGAAGGCGGTGGTTTCAAGGGGTACCTGCCCTCGCCGACAGCCAGGCGCGCGTGCGGGCTGGGTCGGCCATGAAAAAAGGCAGCCGAAGCTGCCCGTTCCGATGCATGCAGGCCGGCCCCTGGTGTGGACCAGTGGGCGAGGCCCCGCGGCCGATCACTTCTTCAGGCCGACACGGGCAAACTTGTTGCGGAACTTCTCGACGCGACCGCCCAGGTTGTCCACGCTCTTCTGTGTGCCGGTGTAGAAAGGGTGTGATTCGCTGGTGGTTTCCAGCTTCATCAGCGGCAGCACGCGGCCGTCGTCCATCGTCACGGTTTCCTTGGTTTGCAGGCAGGAACGGGTGACAAACTTGAAGCCGTTGGACAGGTCAACGAAGCAGACTTCGCGGTAGCCGGGGTGAATGCCGTCTTTCATGGGTGCCTCAGGAGCGTTGGTGCAGCCGCGCCACGTGTGATTGTTGTGTGGCGTACTTGCGGGGGCGAAAAACCGGTGATTATAGACGAAGGCGGTTCGTGCGGCACAGAACAGCACCGCAGCACGCCAAGTTCTCTCCACGCCTGCGCCTGCAGGCGCAGGCGGTTCGTGCGGCACAGAACAGCACCGCAGCACGCCAAGTTCTCTCC
>JAJTDE010000009.1 GCA_021298085.1 Rubrivivax sp. | reverse complement strand
CCCTGTCGGTGGGCCGGGTGGGGCAAGGAGGTGGCGTTCACGGCGGCTGCGCTCAGGGACTGGGGTGGGGACTGGGGTTCAGCGGGTCAGCATGCGTGCCGCCGCACCGTCCAGCGCCGCCTTGGGCGCCTGGCGGCCGGTGGTGATGGCTTCGAGCGCGGCGTCCATGGCCGGGAAGAAGCGACCTGTCTCGGGGATATTGGGAATGGGCTCGCCAGCGCGCGCGTTGTCCATCGTCGCGCGGATGCGTGGGTCAGCCGCCAGTTCGGCGAAGTAGGCCTTGTTGGCCGGTGTGCCCAGCGGGACATCGGCCGAGATGGTCTTCAGGCTCTCAACCTTCAGCAGGTGGTTCTCGATGAACTCACGCGCGATGTCCTTCTGGCGGCTGGGCGCGGTGATCATGCAGCCCAGCACACCCACAAAAGGCCGCGACGGCTTGCCGCCGATGCTGGGCACCGACGCCACGGTGAAATCGATCTTGCTCTTCTTGGCGTTGTCCCAGGCCCAGGGGCCGGAGATCATCATCGCCACCTTGCCGGATGCAAACTGCGCTTCCATGTCGGAGTAGCGCGCACCACGCGGCATCAGGCCTTCCTGGAGCAGCCGGTCCAGCATCTGCACACCCTGCAGCGCACCGGGTGAATTGACGCCCACCTGCCGCGGGTCGTATTCACCCTGGGCATTGCGCCCGAAGACATAACCGCCCGGGCCGGCGATCAGCGCCCAGGAGAAGAAGCTCTTGTTGTAGTCCCACAGGATGGCGCGTACCCCACGGGCCTGCAGCTGCTTGTCCAGCGCAAAGATCTCTTCAAACGTGGCCGGCGGCTGCGGCACCAGTGCGCGGTTGACGATCAGGCCGACGGCCTCGATGGCCAGGGGGTAGCCCCAGGTCTTGCCCTGGTAGCCGAAGGCCTTCCACGCGGAATCGTCGATGGCCTCACGCACGCGCCGTGGTGGGTGCACCGGCACGATCAGGCCGCTCTTGGCCCACTCGCCGACGCGGTCGTGCGGCCAGCAGAAGATGTCGGGGCCCTTGCCGGCACCGGCGGCGGCCTGGAACTTGTCGGGCGCGCCTTCCGGGTGCTGCACCACCACGGGCACACCCGACACCGCGGTGAAGGCGTCACCCACCTTCTGCAGGCCGTTGTAGCCCTTGTCGCCGTTGATCCACACCAGCAGGCGCTGGGGCGGCGCGGCCTGCGCCGCGGGCTGGCCCAGCAGCGCGCCGCCGGCCAGCAGGGCAACGGCGGCGCTGACGGCGGCGCTGGCGGCGGCGATGGCGCGCAGCACCCTCATGCGGCCTGCAGCTCCACCTGGCCCGGTGCCAGCCGCCGCAAGGCCTCGCCCTGGGCGTTGAAGACATAGGCGCACGCCGGCGGCAGCACCAGGCTGACGGCCTCGCCGCGGCGCGGGCGCAGGCGGCCATCCAGCTGGCAGGTCAAGGGCTCGTCGATGCCATTCACGCGGGCATAGGCCACGGTGGACGAGCCCAGCGTCTCGACAAAGGCCACCTCGGCCGGCAAGCGGTTGTCGGCTGTGTCACCGGGTGCCGCCAGGGCCAGGTGTTCAGGGCGCAGGCCCAGCGTCAGCTCGTCGCCGGGCCGCACACCGCTGGCGTCCACCAGCGCCTGCACACGTTCGCCGCCACTGAGCACCAGCGTCAGCGAATCGGCCGACGCCTGCTCGGCACGGCCCTTGGCAAAGTTCATCTTGGGGCTGCCGATGAAGCCGGCCACAAACAGGTTCTTCGGGTGTTCATACAGCGCCAGCGGCGAGCCGATCTGCTCGATGCGCCCGACCGACAGCACCACGATGCGGTCGGCCAGGGTCATGGCCTCGACCTGATCGTGCGTGACGTAGATCATCGTGGTCTTCAGGTCCTGGTGGAGCTTGGCAAACTCCACCCGCATGCTGCTGCGCAGCGCGGCGTCCAGGTTGGACAAGGGCTCGTCGAACAGGAAGACCTCGGGCTTGCGCACGATGGCGCGGCCGATGGCCACGCGCTGGCGCTGGCCGCCGGAAAGGTCCTTGGGCTTGCGCTGCAGCAGGTGCTCGATGTGGAGGATCTTGGCGGCCTGCTGCACGGCGGTGTCGATCTCGGCCTTGGGCACCTTGGCCAGTTCCAGGCCGAAGGCCATGTTCTGGTACAGGTTCATGTGCGGGTACAGCGCGTAGCTCTGGAAGACCATCGCGATGCCGCGTTCGGCCGGCGGAACGTCGTTGACCACCCGCCCGCCGATGGACAGTTCGCCGCCGGTGATGTCTTCCAGACCGGCTATCGTGCGCAGCAGCGTGCTCTTGCCGCAGCCCGAAGGCCCGACAAAGACCATGAATTCGCCGTCGCGCACTTCCAGGTTGATGTCGCGCAGCACCTGCACATCACCATAGGCTTTCTGGACGTTTTTCAGCAGCACACCGGCCACGGTTCACCTCAAAGGACAGGGCCGGATGGGCTGAGCGCCACAGCGACGCCCGCTAACACCCTGCCAGACCTGGACGCCCAGGCCCTAATTTGTAGACAATATACAAGTCAACACCGCCCAAAACAATGGCATTTGCCCGTAGAAACGGCGTGTGATTTCAATAAAAACAAGCACTTAGAAAGCATCGCCCAAAACGCGATGTAGCAAAACTACAGCCCCACGGTGGCCCATGCTGAGCGAAACGGATCTGCAAGCCCTGCTGCACGCGCGCCATGGCGACCCCTTTGCGGTGCTGGGCCAGCACGCCGACGCCGATGGCGACCTGTGGGTGCGGGTGCTGCTGCCCGGCGCCCAGCGGGTGCGCCTGCACGACACCCGCAGCCGCCGCCGGGTGGCCGAGCTGCTGCCGCGTGAGGGCGCCGCGGGCTTCTTCGAAGGCCTGATGCCGCGCCGGCGCAAACCGTTTGACTACCGGCTCAAGGTGACCTGGGGCGACGGCGTCGAGACCCTGATGGGCGACCCTTACCGCTACGGCCCACTCATCGCCGACACCGACCTGTACTTCCTGGGCGAAGGCACCCACCTGCGCCCCTTCGAGGTGCTGGGCGCCCACCCGGTGACGGTGGGTGAGGGCGTCTACGCCATCGACGGCGTGCGCTTTGCCGTGTGGGCGCCCAATGCGGCCCGCGTCAGCGTGGTCGGCCCCTTCAACGGCTGGGATGGCCGGCGCCACCCGATGCGCAGCCGCGGCAGCTCGGGTGTCTGGGAGCTGTTCATCCCCGGCCTGGTGGCGGGCGACACCTACCAGTTCGAGCTGCGCACCCATGCCGGCCAGGTGCTGCCACTGAAGAGCGACCCCTACGCCCGCCAGACGCACTACAGGCCGGCCACCGCCAGCATCGTGGCCGCCCCGCTGCCGCCGCGCAGGCCTCTGCCGCCCGAACGGGCGCAGGCCAATGCCCGCAGTGCGCCCATCAGCCTGTACGAGGTGCACCTGGGTTCGTGGCGGCGCCACCCCGACGGGCGGTTCTACACCTGGGACGAACTCGCGGCCTCGCTGCCGGCCTACGCAGCCGGGATGGGCTTCACCCACCTGGAGCTGCTGCCCATCAGCGAACACCCCTTTGACGGTTCCTGGGGCTACCAGGCGCTGGGCTTGTACGCCCCGAGCGCCCGCTTCGGGCCGCCGGAAGGTTTTGAGCGGTTTGTCCAGGCCTGCCACGCCGCCGGTCTGGGCCTGGTGCTGGACTGGGTGCCCGCCCACTTCCCGAGCGACGCCCATGGCCTGGCGCAGTTTGACGGCACGGCGCTGTACGAATACGCCGATCCACGCGAAGGCTTCCACCGCGACTGGAACACGCTGATCTACAACTTCGGCCGCCACGAGGTACGCAACTTCCTGGCCGGCAGCGCGCTGTACTGGCTGGAGCGCGGCGGTGTCGACGGCCTGCGCGTGGACGCGGTGGCGTCGATGCTGTACCGCGACTATTCCCGCCCTGCCGGTGAGTGGGTGCCCAACGTGCACGGCGGGCGCGAGAACCTGGAAGCCATCGCGCTGCTGAAACTCACCAACGAGCGGGTGGGCAGCGAGTGCCCGGGCGCGATGACCATCGCCGAGGAGAGCACGGCCTTTCCTGGCGTCAGCGCCCCCACCTACGCGGGCGGCCTGGGCTTCCACTTCAAGTGGAACATGGGCTGGATGAACGACACCCTGCGCTACATGCAGGAAGACCCGGTGAACCGCCGCTGGCACCACGACAAGATGAGCTTCGGGCTGGTCTATGCCTTCAGCGAAAACTTCGTGCTGCCGCTGTCGCACGACGAGGTGGTGCACGGCAAGGGTTCGCTGCTGGGCCGCATGCCCGGCGACGACTGGCAGCGCCACGCCAACCTGCGCGCCTACTACGGCTTCATGTGGGGCCACCCGGGCAAGAAGCTGCTGTTCATGGGCCAGGAATGGGGCCAGCCCCAGGAATGGAACCACGACACCGAACTGCCCTGGGGCCAGCTGCAGGACGAACGCCATGCCGGCGTGCAGCGCTGGGTGAGCGACCTGAACCGCCTCTACCGCGAGGAACCCGCGCTGCACCGGCTGGACGCCGACCCGGCGGGTTTTCAGTGGATCGACGCGCAGGACCGCGATCAGTCGGTCTTCAGCTGGGTGCGGCGCGATGGTGCCGGGCGCAGTGTCATCGTGGTGCTGAACTTCACACCCGTCCCGCGGCCGGGCTTCAGGCTGGGCCTGCCGGAGCCGGAAGCCGCGCGCGGCGGTGCCTGGCGCGAGGTGCTGAACTCCGATTCGGCCTACTACGGCGGCAGCAACCTGGGCAATGGCGCGGCACCGCTGAGGTGTGAGGCCGTGCCTGCCCAGGGCCACGGCCACAGCCTGTGCCTGACGCTGCCCCCGCTGGCCGCGGTCTTCCTGCTACCCTGCTGACGGCCGAGGACACCGCAGCCCGACAACGACCATGCTCAGTCCCCTCACCACCCCCGCCGCGGCCTTCATGGCCGAAGGCCGCGAGGCACCGATGGGCGCCCGTGCGCGCGACGGCGGTGTCAATTTCTGCGTCTTCTCCGAGCACGCCAGCGCCATCGACGTCTGCACCTTCGACGCCGAGGGCCTGCAGGAACGCCAGCGCTGGCGGCTGCACGGGCCCCACGATGGCCTGTGGAGCGGCTTTCTGCCCGGCGCCGGCCCCGGGCTGGTGTACGGCCTGCGCGCGCACGGCCCATGGGCACCGGATGCCGGCCACCGCTTCAACCCGCACAAGCTGCTGCTGGACCCCTGCGCCACCGAAATCATCGGCCGCCATGCCTGGCGCCCCGAGCACCAGGCCGCCACCGCTGGCGGCCAACCCGATGGGCGCGACAACGCCAGCCTGGCGCTGAAGGCGCGGGTCTCGGCGCCACCCCAGACGGCCGCCGGCTGGCACAACGCACCGCGCCATGCCGAGCGCGACCTGGTCATCTACGAGGTGCACGTCAAGAGCTTCTCGCAGCTGAACCCCGACATCCCCGCCGTGCTGCGCGGCACCTACTCGGCACTGGCCCACCCCGCCGCCGTGGCCCACTTCAAGCGGCTGGGGGTGACGGCCATCGAGCTGCTGCCCGTCCACTACCACCTGGACGAGCCCTTCCTGGCCCCCAAGGGCCTGGTCAACCACTGGGGCTACAACACGCTGGGCTTCTTCTGCCCTGACCCGCGCTTTGCGCTGCACCCGCACGACCCGGCGTCGGTGAACGACGAGTTCCGCCGCATGGTGGCTACGCTGCACCACCACGGCATCGAGGTGCTGCTGGACGTGGTCTACAACCACACGGCCGAGGGTGACGAGCGGGGCGCCTCGCTGAGCTTCCGCGGGCTGGACCAGGCCAGCTGGTACCGGCTTGACCACCACGGCCGCAGCCTCAACTGGACAGGCTGCGGCAACACGCTGAACACCGCCCACCCGCGCGTGGCGCAGTTTGTGCTGGACTCGCTGCGCTGGTGGGCCAAGGCCATGGGCGTGGACGGCTTCCGCTTCGACCTTGCCCCGGTGCTGGGGCGCGGCGATAGCCACCGCGCACCCCACTTCGACCCCCGCGCCGCGCTGCTGGCCGCGGCCGCGCAAGACCCGGTGCTGGCCCGCACGCGCCTGATCGCCGAGGCCTGGGACAGCGGCCCCGACGGCTACCAGGTGGGCCGCTTCCCCAACCGCTGGCTGGAGTGGAACGACCGCTTCCGCGACACCGTCCGCCACTACTGGCTGGGCCTGGGCGCCTCGCGCGGCGAGCTGGCGCGGCGCTTCACGGCCTCCGACGACCTGTTCCACCACGGCCACCGGCGCCCCACTGCCAGCATCAACTTCATCGCCGCCCACGACGGCTTCACGTTGGCAGATTTCACCAGTTATGCACGCAAGCACAACCACGCCAACGGCGAACAGAACGCCGACGGCCGCGACAACGAGGCCTGCGCCACCTTCGGCCCGGAAGGCCCGGCCGGGCCTGGCACCGACCCCAGCGTGGCCGTGCGGCGCCTGCGCGTGCGCCGCGCCCTGATGGCCACCCTGCTGCTGGCCCAGGGCACCCCGATGATCAACGCGGGTGACGAGCAGCTGAGGACCCAAGGCGGCAACAACAACGCCTGGAACCAGGACAACGCCACCAGCTGGCAGGCCTGGGACACGGCCGACACCGAGTTCACCGACTTTGTGGGCGAGGTGGCGACGCTGCGGAGGGCCGAACCGCTGCTGCGCCATGCCCGCTGGTACAGCGCCTCGGGCGAGGCCGCGCGCGAACGCGGCGAACCCGCGATGCGTTGGTGCAAGCCCGACGGTCACTCGCTGAGCGACGCCGCTTGGCATGAGGCGCGGCCGCTGCCGCTGGCTTGCCGCATCGATGCACCGCAGCTGGTGCCGGTGCCGGGGTTGGCCAGCCCGCCGGCAGCGCCCGACAGCAACCCAGGGGCCAACGTCGGCGCCGACTCCAAGCTCGCCACCCCGGCCACCGCCGCGCTGTTCATCGCCTTCAACCCGGGGCCCACCGCGCAGCCGTTTGTGCTGCCCGAAGGACACTGGTTCCTGGCGCTGGACACCGCGCAGCCCGAGCTGCGCGGCACCACCGTGCAGAGCCACTGGCTGCTGGCGGCGCACTCGCTGGCCGTGCTGCGGCTGAGCCAAGCCTGAACCCGTTCTGAGCCACCTGCACGCACCACCCGCCTCCACCCCTGTTTCACCGTCACCCCGCGTGACACCCCTTTCAGCACCCCACCCGCGCTGCCCCATGAACCTGCACCAACGCGCCAGCGGCATCCTGCTGCACATCACCTCCTTGCCCGGCCCCCACGGCGTGGGCGATTTCGGCCCTGCGGCCTACCACTTTGCCGATTGGCTGCAGGGCTGCGGCCAGCGCATCTGGCAATGGCTGCCCACCACGCCCATCGGCCCCGGTGACTCGCCCTACCAGAGCGTGAGTGCCTTTGCCGGCAGCCCGCTGATGGTGGCGCTGGAGCCGCTGGTCGAGGCCGGCTGGCTGCAGCCCCCGGTACTGCCCGAGCCCGGCTTTGAGGCCCAGCGCACCGACTTTGCCCGTGTGGTGCCCTGGCGCCTGCTGCAGCTGCGCGCGGCCGCCGCCGGCTTCGAGGCCAAGGCCACGCCGGCCGAGCACCAGGCCTTTGAGAGCTGGTGCGAACGCGAGGCCTCGTGGCTGGACGACTACGCGATGTTCATGGCCCTGGAGACCGCCCACCAGGGCCGCGCCTGGTGGGACTGGGACCCGGCCCTGGCCCGCCGTGACACGCAGGCCCTGCTGGCCGCCCGCCAGCTGCACGCCCGCGAGATGCAGTTCTGGTGTTTTGTGCAGTGGTGCTTTGACACCCAGTGCACGGCGCTGAAGCGCTACTGCAACGAGCGCGGCATCGCCATCATGGGCGACCTGCCGATCTTCATCGCCCACCACAGCGCCGACTGCTGGGCGCGCCCTGACCTGTACCTGCTCGACGAGCACTTCCAGCCCACCGTGGTGGCCGGGGTTCCGCCCGATGACATGGGCCCGCTGGGCCAGCGCTGGGGCAACCCGCTCTACCGCTGGGACACGATGGCCCATGAAGGTTTTGCCTGGTGGGCCGCCCGCGTCAAGCGCATGCTGCACCAGGCCGACGCCTTCCGCATCGACCACTTCCGCGGTTTTGCCGGCTACTGGGAGATCCCGGCCAGCAGCCCCACAGCGCAGGAAGGCCGCTGGCTCAAGGGCCCGGGCAAGCCGCTGTTCGACGCCATTGCCGCGGCGCTGGGCGAGCTGCCCATCGTCGCCGAAGACCTGGGCTTCATCACCGACGACGTGCACGAGCTGCGCCAGGCGCTGAACTACCCCGGCATGAAGATCCTGCAGTTTGCGTTTGGCGGCGATGGCGAACACGAATTCCTGCCCCACAACTACACGCCCAATGTCGTGGTCTACACCGGCACCCACGACAACGACACCGCGCGGGGCTGGTGGCACCACGCCAAGGAAGCCGAGCGCAAGTACTGCGGCACTTACCTGGCCTGCGGCGAACACGATGTGCACTGGGCCATGATCCGGGCGGCCCTGAATTCCGTGGGCAACCTGGCCATCTTCCCGATGCAGGACGTGCTGGGGCTGGGCAGTGAACACCGCATGAACACCCCAGGCACCCTGGGTGGCAGCAACTGGGCCTGGCGCTTCGAGTGGCCCCAGGTGGGCCACGAACCCGGCCGCGTGCTGGGCCTGCTGACGGCGGCCAGCGGCCGCGGCGCGTTTGAACTGCTGGGCGTGCCCGTGCCCAAGAAGGCCGAGCCGCCGCGCTACTGAATGCCGGGACCGACCCCCACTCAGCCCGCCACCGCAAGCCGCCCGATGACCCCTCCAGGCGCAGCGGGGCCCGCTGGCGGCGCACCCGCTCCGGAGGCCTCCCTGCAACGCCTGGCGATGGCGCTGACCCTGCTGAGCCTGGCCATCATCGTCCACGGCTCGCTCTACCCCTGGCGCTGGCAGCCGCCGCCGGCCTGGGGCCCGGCCCTGCAGTGGCTGCTGGTACCCACGGGCTGGGAGAGCCTGGCCAGTGGCCGCGGAGACCTCATCGGCAACGTGCTGCTGTTCATCCCGCTGTCGGCCCTGGGCGCCTGGTGGCAACGCGCCCGGCCATGGCCGTGGCGCTGGCTGGTCTTCGGGCTGGGCGGCGCCGTGCTGGGCCTGCTGCTGCAGGTGGCGCAACTGGCCATTCCTGGCCGCAGCCCGGCACTGTCGGATGCGTGGTGGAACACCGTGGGGCTGGTGCTGGGGTTCGGGCTGACAGGGCTGGTGCCCGCCTGCCTGCGCTGGCTGCGGGCCCGGCTGCATTCAGCCCATCTCGGCGCCTATGCAGCGGCGGGTTTCTGGCTGGCCATGGCCTGGTGGCCGCTGCTGCCCGGCATCAGCGGCTGGTGGATGGCGGTGACCTGGCGGCAGCTCTGGAACTTCAACCGCCTGAGCCTGCCCGACGCCTGGTGGCAGGCAGCGGGGGTGTTCATCCTGGCGCAGGCCCTGCGGGCGCTGCCGGGCCGGGCTGCGGTGCTGCTGCTGGTGGTGCTGGCCGGCTGGCTGGGCAAGCTGGTGTTTTCCTACACGCTGCCGGCCAGCATGGTGGCCAACACCGTGGGCTGGAGCCTGGGCCTGGTGGCCGGCATGATGGCCTGGGCCCTGCGTGAACGCCAGGCGATGGTGCTGCTGGTGGGTGTGTGCCTGGCGGCCATGGCCAGCGACGCCCTGCGCGGGCTGGGCCTGGGTGGCGAGGCCAAGCCCGCGCAATGGTGGCCCTTTGTGGCCGTGCTGGGCCACCAGCGGGTGGCCTATTCCCTGGGGCTGCTGGTGTGGGCCTGGTGGATCACTGCGCTGGCGGCGGCCGCGCTGCGCCTGGGTGCACGCCCGTGGCCGCTGTGGTTGGGGCTGACATTCGCGCTGGCCCTGCTGGAGTGGGCGCATCGGCACTGGCCTGGCCAGCAGGCCGATGTGACGCTGGTCCTGCTGCCGACCCTGTGTGCGTGGCTGCTGCACGTGGCCGCCCGCCGCGGCTGGTGGCAGCCCCGGCTCAACCCGCCGCCGGCCGCGCCAGGGACCATCCCCCTCGCAGGCGCCGCACCAGGCCGCGGAGAAACCTGAACAGCAGCACCGTCAGCGCCAGCGCCACCACCACCAGGAC
Organism: Rubrivivax sp.; assembly: GCA_021298085.1. Taxonomy (GTDB): domain Bacteria; phylum Pseudomonadota; class Gammaproteobacteria; order Burkholderiales; family Burkholderiaceae_C; genus Rubrivivax. The sequence goes on along the minus strand of JAJTDE010000009.1, from coordinate 48,708 downwards.
GGCCAGCACCACAAAGAACAGCGTCGGGTCGCTCCAGGACAGCCACAGCAGCGCAGGCACGGCGGCATCCCCCAGCAACGACATTCCGACGTTGGAAAAGGGCTCTGGCGAGGTGTTGACCGCCGCGCGGGTGGTGGCCTTGGCGACATGGCTGGTGGCTGCCAGCGTACCGCCGGCCAACGCCGCCACCATGGCCCATGTGTGCTGATCACCGCCAAACACGCCGGCGGCCAGTGCCGCGCCTGCGGGCACCCGCAAGAAGGTGTGGATGGCGTCCCAGACCGAATCCAGGCCAGGCACCTTGTCGGCAAAGAACTCCACCGCCAGCAGCAGGCCCGACGCCCCCAGCACCACCGGGTGCTCCAGCAGCTTCAGGCCCTCGGGCAGCGGCACCCAGCCCAGCACACCGGCCAGGCCGGTGAGAAAGACCACGGCGTACAGCCGCATGCCGCTGGCCCAGCCCAGCGCCGCGGCAATGGCCATCAGCTCGGTGGTTCCCAGTGATTCCATGCTGTCGTCCTCCTGGCTGCGTCACGCGGGCGTCGGCGCTACAGTCAACCCATGAGCGAAGACACCTCCCCCGAAGCCTACACCCCACCCGCTGTCTGGACCTGGAACAAGCCCAGCGGCGGCACCTTTGCGAGCATCAACCGGCCCATCGCCGGCGCCACGCACAGCACGACACTGCCCGTCGGCCAGCACCCGCTGCAGCTGTATTCGATGGGCACCCCCAACGGCCAGAAAGTCACCATCCTGCTGGAGGAACTGCTGGCGCTGGGCCACACGGGCGCCGAGTACGACGCCTGGCTGATCAACATCGGCCAGGGCGACCAGTTCGGCAGCGACTTTGTCGACATCAACCCCAACTCCAAGATCCCGGCGCTGATGGACCGCAGCGGCCCGGAACCCGTGCGGGTGTTCGAGTCGGGCGCGATCCTGCTGTACCTGGCGGAAAAGTTTGGGGCCTTCCTGCCCGCCAGCGGGCCGCAGCGCACCGAGGTGCTGAACTGGCTGTTCTGGCAGATGGGCAGCGCGCCGTACGTGGGCGGGGGTTTTGGACACTTTTACGCCTATGCACCGTTCAAGATCGAATACGCCATCGACCGCTTCGCGATGGAGACCAAGCGCCAGCTCGACGTGCTGAACCGCCGCCTGGCCGACACCGCCTTTGTGGGCGGTGACACCTACAGCATCGCCGACATCGCCATCTGGCCCTGGTATGGCTCGATGGTGAAGGGCCAGAGCTACAACGCGGGTGAGTTCCTGGCGGTGCACACCTATGAACACGTCATCCGTTGGGCCGACGCCATCGCGCAGCGCCCGGCCGTGCAGCGCGGGCGCAAGGTCAACCGCACCAGCGGCGCGCCGGAAAACATCCTGCGCGAGCGCCACGCCGCGAGTGACTTCGACACGCTGCCGGGGGCCTCTGCGTGAGCAGGGCTGCATGACACCATGGCCCTGACCCTCTACGACTGTGCCACCGCCCCCAGCCCGCGCCGGGCCCGGCTGCTGCTGGCCGAAAAGGGCGTGGCCCATGAGACCGTTGCCGTGGACCTGCGGCAGGGCGAGCAGTTCAGCCCGGCCTTTCGCGCCATCAACCCGCACTGCACCGTGCCCGTGCTGCTGGCCGACGATGGCCTGACGCTGACCGACAACGCGTCCATCATCGCCTGGGTGGAGGCGCGCTTTCCCGAACCCGCGCTGCTGGGCCACAGCCCGGGCGACAAGGCCGCGGTCGCCCACTGGCACAGCCGCGCCGAGTGGGAAGGGCTGATGGGCGTGGCCGAGGCGCTGCGCAACGGCTCACCCGCAATGGCCAACCGGGCCCTGCCGGGGCCGGTGGACTATGCACAGATTCCGGCACTGGCCGAGCGCGGGCGCCAGCGCGCCCAGCATTTCTTTGCGGCGCTGGATGCGCAGCTGGCGCAACAGCCCTTTGTGGCCGGGGCGGCCTTCAGCGTGGCCGACATCACCGCCGTGGTGGCGGTGGACTTTGCGCGCGCGGTGAAGCTCAGGCCCCTGGACGACGGGCCGCACCTGCGGCAGTGGCGTGAACGGCTCGCCCAGCGGCCGGCCTTCGTGGCCGACGCGGCGCTGATGGCCGCAGCCGCACGGCCGGCCCCCGCGCCGCCGTCAGCGGGAACCTGAGCCGCCCCGCGTCGGGCCCAGCGAGAGCACCCCGCAGGGCACGGTGATCACCGCGCTCTGAGTCATCAGGCGGTTCTGCTGCCGGGGCTGCATCTGCAGGCGTTGCCGCGCCAGCCAGCTCAGGAAAAACTGCCGCTCGGGCACTGGGCCGTCCAGCTCACCGATGCGGTTGTCGCTGGCCGGCTGCTGCAGCTCGACACGGACGTCAAAGGGGCACTTCATGGTGTTGAAGTCGAAGTAGACCTGCGCGTCGCGGATGCCCTGCACCGCGCTCAGGTACTGCACCAGGCTCATGTCCTTCAGGACCAGGCGTTCGTTGCCGTCGATCGTGAAGATGTAGAACTGGTCGACCGACAAGGGCTCGCCCGTCAGGCACGGCAGCCGGCTGCCCAAGGCAGCCCTGCGGGCGGCGTCGACCAGATTCACATGCGGGGTCTTGTCCAGCAGCTCGACCTCAGGCGCTCCATCGGCCCGTGAAAAACGCAGCCTCAAGGGCACCACCCCTTCCGCATTCGACCTGAGGGCCGAGAACGGGTAGTTGGGTAGCGAGCCCGGCACCAGGCACTTCACCAGCTCGCGGCGCCGCAGGTCATCCGCGTCCTTGGCCTCGGTCCACTGCACCGCCTCGCGGCCATCGTGGGCCACAAAGCGAAACTGCTGTTCGATCGTCACCGTCTGGCCGGGGGCCAGACACGGCACCCGGAAATTGCGCAGGTGGTCTTCGACCGCCTCGACCAGCAAGAATGTGGTCCTGCCGGATTCGAGAATCTCGACCCGGGGCGGGCGATCAGGGTGCGTGAAGCGCATCTGCACGGCCACCGTGCCTTGTTCCTTGCGCGCATAGGCCTGGGGCGGGTAGGCCGGCGCCCGGGCCGCGCCCACCGGTGTCATGCAGCCCAGCGCCTCGGAGGGCGCCAGCTGAGTCTGCGTCCCCGCGGCCATGGCGTCGGGTGCCGCAGCCAGGCCCAGGCCCAGCGCCAGCAGGGCGGCCCGCACACGGGCGGGCCCAGGCGGCAGCCCATGCCTGCGGCCGCGAGATCGGTGGTGTGTGAGCATGCGGTGCAGCCTCCCCCTGCATCGGCCCGCCTCGGTGGGCGGGTATGGAGGCATGCTACGGCAGCACAATGCCCTCGTCATCCGCATCTGCCTGAACATGAAGCCCCACCCCACTGGCACACCACCCCGCACAGGCCCGCCCGCCGCGTCGCAGGGGCACCTGGCCGGCGCCACCGGCCTGATCGGCCGCGCGCTGTGTGTGCAGTGGCTGGCCGAACCGGCGGCGCAGGACAGGCCCACGCTGCACCTGTGGGTGCGGCGGCCGCTGCCGGCCGGCCACCCGGCGGGGCAGGCCACCGGCGGGCAGCAGACACCCGTGCAGGTTCACTGCGTGGACTTCGCGGCGCTGCCCGCGCTGCCACCCGCCGGCCCGGGCGACTGCGCCATCAGCGCCCTGGGCACCACGCTGGCCGTGGCCGGCTCACCGGCGGCCTTCCGGGCGGTGGACTTCGACGCCGTGCTGGCCTTTGCCAGCGCCGCGCGGCGCGCGGGCATCCGCCGCTTTGCCGCCGTCAGCGCCCTGGGTGCCGACGCGCGCAGCCGTACGTTCTACAACCGGGTCAAGGGTGAGGCCGAGGACGCCCTGCAGGCGCTCGGCTTCGAGACGCTGGTGATCGCGCGGCCCTCGCTGCTGGCGGGTGACCGCGCCTCGCTGCAGCAGGCCCCGCGGCGCGGCGAACAGTTCGCGCTGGCCCTCACCCGGCCCCTGGCGCGGTGGCTGCCCCGCGGCTTGCGGCCCATCGAGGCCGACACGGTGGCGCGCGCACTGACGCACGCGTTGGGCACCTGCGGGCCGGGTGTGCATGTGCTGGACAACGCCGAGCTGCAGCGGCGGGGGCAGGCCTAGGCGCCTGCCAGGGTGCGGCGCGGGCGCCGCCGCCCGGCGCCATGACCGCACCTGCCGGCGCTGCGCGCCCAGCGCGTATGCTGCCGGCCACGATGACCGACGACCTCGCCCCCCTGCCGCCTGCCACACCTGGGCACTACCGCCACCACAAGGGTGGTCACTACGAGCTGATGGGCGTGGTGCGCCACAGCGAGACCCTGGAGCCCCTGGTGCTGTACCGGCCGCTGGGCCAGGACCGCGGCTGGTGGGTGCGCCCGTATGCGATGTTCTTCGAGGACGTGGTGGTGGACGGCGTGCGGCAGCCGCGGTTCCTGCGCCTCGAGCCAGGCGCTGAGCCGACGCGCTGAACAACGCCCGCCGGCGGCCACCCGGGCCGCCCCGCCTCAGGCGCGCAGCGCCGCCAGGGCCATCACGGCGTCGGGCACCTGACGGCTGAGCGTGTCGCGCTGGCTGGCATCGGCCAGGCGTTCGCGGTCGGCCTCCGACAGCTGACTTTCGTCGCCACCCAGCAGGCCGATGGGCAGCAGCAACGGGCCCAGGCGGGGGTCGTCAAACCGTGCGCCCCAGGCGTCGACGTCCATGGCCGTGGCCTGCAGGAAGCCGATGCACCAATCTTCGGCATCGGCCCACTCGCGGCCCTGCGACTCGGCGACGCTGAATACCGGCTCCCAGCGCTCCGGCTGCTGGCGCAGCGCGTTGTCGATGGCGTGCAGGTGGCGCAGGATGGTGACCACGGCCTGCTTCTTTTGCTTGCCGCTGCTGAACGGGGCGTGCGCGGCAGGCCCGTCGGCCGCGGCCCCGGCCGGGTCACCGCCCCAGATGCCGGGCAGCCACTGCGCGGCCGGCACCTGGTGCACCGGCGTGGGTGCCAGCAGCAGCGCTGTCAGGTAGCCGTCGAGCATCTCGACGTTCATCGTGTCGCCGCTGGCGGGGCGGGACGCGAGCTGGTCCAGCAGGCCGTCCAGCGCCGCCAGTTCGGCGTCACTCAAGGGCGGGCTGGCGAGGGTGGGGTTGTAGTCAGGGTAGTGCACCGGGGGATTGTCGGGCACCCGCGGCCGCTGACCACTGATTGTTTGACGACGATCTTTTACTGTTTTACATTAAGTTTTTGACCCAGCGCTCCACCCACTGCCATGCAAACCACCCTCCCGGACCCGATGCACCTGCCCGGCGCCCTGCGCGGCTGGGTCTTCAGCCTGCGGCTGCTGACGCTGCTGGGCGCGCTGGCGCTGGCGGTCGTGCCGCTGTGGTTCTGGTCTGAACCCGAGTGGGTGAGGGCCCAGGGCCGCAGCCTGGTGGGGCTGTTGCCGGAGGTGCCGCTGACAGTGGACAGCCGGGCTTTGTGGCTCGGCCTGGCCGCCTCGCTGCCCGGGGTGCTGCTGGGTGCCTGGGCGTTGTGGTCGCTGTGGCGCCTGCTCAAGGCCTACGCCCAGGGCCGGTTCTTTGAGCCCGAGGCGCGCCAATGCCTGCGCCGCTTCGCCTGGGCGCTGCTGCTGATGGCGCTGTGGGTGCCGCTGCAGAAGGGGCTGTTCGGCATCGCCCTGACGCTGGGCAACCCGCCGGGGCAGCGGATGCTGGTGCTGGGCCTGGGCTGGAGCGACTACCTCTCGGTGCTGGTGAGCGTGGTGCTGCTGACCGTCGCCCAGGTGCAGGCCGAAGCGGCGCGCCTGGCCGAGGAAAACGCCGGGTTTGTCTGACCACCATGCCCATCGTGGTGCACCTGGACCTGATGCTGGCGCGGCGCAAGATGCGCTCGCGCGAATTGGCCGCGGCCGTGGGCATCACCGAACAGAACATCTCACTGCTGAAGGGCGGCAAGGTGCGTGGCATGCGCTTCGACACCCTGGCGCGCATCTGTGAGGTGCTGCAGTGCCAGCCCGCTGACCTGCTCAGCTGGGTGCCCGGGCCCGAGGCGCCCGACAACGATGATGCCGGGCCAGCCGATGGCCTGGGCTGAAGGCCTGCCGGCCCGGCGCCCCGCCTGGCCGGTGGCCGGGCTGGTGCTGCTGGCCCACCTGCTGCTGCTGATGCTGATCCAACAGGGTTGGCGTGAGACACGGGTTCGGCCGGAACAGGCCGCCGGGACGGCACCGCCCGACATCGTCTGGCTGACCGTCGCGCCGCCCCAGGTGCCCGGGCCGCGCACCGAGCCGCCGGCCACCACCGCCCTTGCCACCGCCCCGACCACCGCGCTGCCGGAGCGCCGTCCTCGTCGTGACACCCAGCCGGTGACCCGCCCGACGGCCGTGTCACCGGCCACCGCCCCCGAAGCCATCGGGGTCGCACCCCTCGAGCCGGCACCGCCCCCAGGGGCCGCACCCGCGGCCGTCGGTGCAGGCCTGCCCGGTGCCCGGGCCGAGCCCGTCCTGGCCGCGGCCTCGTCAGCCGCCAGCAGCCCGCGGCCGCTGGACACCCGCGCGAGCCGCGACACCCTGCAGGCCCTGGCGCGCCGCGAAAGCTGGGCCGAGCGGCAGGCCAAGGCCACCGGCATCGGGCCGGCAGCCACGGCCGAGGAGCGCCGTGCCCAGGCTATCGCCGCCACGGCGCCTGGCGATTGCCTGAAGGGTGAGTACTTCGGCGGCGGCATGGGCCTGCTGAGCCTGCCGTTCCTGGCGGCGGCCGCGGTTCGGGGGCAGTGCCGCGACTGAGCGGGGCTTGGCGGGCCAGGCCGCGCTGGGGTGCCCTGCTTTCAGCGTGCGAACGCGGAGGCTGGCGCTCAGGCGCCCGCGCCGGCTGGCCGCAGCGTCGCACGCTCCGGTGCCGGGGCCAGCCACTGCACCGCGTGCCGCGCCCGCAGCTGCCCGCAGCCCCCGTCGACCTCCTGCGCCGCCGATTGCCGCAGGCGGGTGAGCACCCCCTGCGCATTCAGGCGCCGGGTCAGCTCGGCCGCGCGCTCGTCGGCGGGGCGGCGGTAGGCCACGCCGGGCACGGTGTTCATCGGGATCAGGTTGAGCATCGCGTGCCGCCCGCGCAGCAGGCCGACGATGCAGTCGACCTGCTCCAGGTCGTCGTTGACACCGTCCAGCAGGGTCCACTGCCACTGCGCCGGGTAACCGCTGGCGCGGGCGTAAGCGTCGGTGGCCTCAACCAGTTCCCGGACGGGAATACGGGGCGCGCGCGGAAGCAAGCGCTCACGCAGCTGGTCGTCGGTGGTGTGCAGCGACACCGCCAGGGCCGGCTTGACGGCCAGGTGGGGCAGGCGCTGGAAGACGCGCTCGTCACCGACGGTGGACAGCACCAGCTTCTTGTGCGCGATGCCCCCTTCGTGGCCCAGCAGCTCGATGGCTTCGAGCACGGCGTCCAGGTTGTGGGCCGGCTCGCCCATGCCCATGAAGACCACCTTGCTGACCGGCCGCAGGCGGCGCGCGGCCGCCACCTGGGCCACGATCTCGGCACTGCCCAGCTGACGCCGCAGGCCGCCCTGGCCCGTCATGCAGAAGACACAGCCCACCGCACAGCCGACCTGTGAGCTCACACACAAACCACCCCGCGGCAGCAGCACCGATTCGACGGTTTCCTGGTCGTGCAGCGCCAGCAGCAGGCGCTCGCCGTCGGACGCCTCTTCCCGGGTCAGCACGCGCGCCAGGTTGTCCCAGCACTGCTGCAGTGCTGGCCAGGCTTCGCGCAGCCGGCGGGGCAGCGCGTGTTCGGCCGCCCGACGGCGCCGGTCCAGTGGCTTGGCCTGCAACCAACTGCGCAGCACCCAGGCCTGGTGCGCGGGCAAGGCGCCCCGCGCCGCCAGGGCCTGGCGCAGGTCCGGGATGGACACCGGCGCGGAGGGCGGGGCGGGCGGGGCGGCGGTGGGTGCGGAGGCGTGGGTCACGCCGCGCAGTGTAGGCATGCGCGGCGGCGGCCATCCCCGTCAGGGCGCCGGTGCGCGAAGCGCCCGGTTGGCGGTGGCCACGTAGAGCCGCACGTTCTGGTCGGTGTAGGTGCGGAAGAACATCTCCCGGTAGACCAAGGCATGGCTGGCGGTGCCCAGGCAGGCGCTGCCCAGGGCGGTGCTGCCGTAGAACGAGCCGCTGTAGGCCGCTGTCGGCTCCACGCGCGAGGCTGAGCGCGCGACGTTCACCCCACTGGTGCTGACCAGCGGCGCGGTGCCACACCCGGTGCCCGACGGTGCCGTGGCGAAGCTGCCATTCCACCAGTAGAAGTTGGTGCCCGCCATCGCATCGAGTGAGGCCGCCAGCTCAGGGTCACTGGCCCACAGCCCGCTGGTGGTGGCCGTTCCATCCCAGGCCCGCGACAGCGGCCCGCGGATGCCCACCCCCGGCGTCGCCCGGTAGACCTCGGCATACAGCCCGATTCGGTCAGCGCCAAAGGCGCCCAGCGGGGTGGTCCAGCCGATGTCCAGGCCACCGGTGACAGTCTGCATCACCGTGCTGGCGCCGCTGGCAAAGTCCAGGTAGCGGCGCAGGCTGTCGGTGTCAAAGGCCGGCACCTGCTGGCTGTCGACATAGGCGCGGGCAAGGTCCACGTCCGGCAGGCGGCCCAGGAAGCGGCTCTGCATCACCGCGCGCAAGCGGCCGTCGGTGTCGAAGATCTCGAAGGTCAGCGGCGGGTTGGCCTCCAGCGCCTGCTTCACGGCGCCGGTGGGGGCCATGCGGGCAAACCGCGCGCCGGTGTTCCAGGCCACGTCGCGGCCGGCGATGCTGCCGTCATCGGCCTGGCCTGTCAGTGCATGCTTGCGCGCGCCCAGGGCCTGGGCGTCGACCACGTAGCTGCTGGAGCTGCTGGCGGTGGTGCCGGCGCCGCAGACGTTGGTCTGGGTACCGGCCGTGGGCGCAGCGACGCTGCCGTTGGCGGCCACCGCGGTGGCGTCGATGGCGGTGCGCCAGGCATCGCTGACCACGCTGTCGATGGCCAGGTAATCCTGCGCCGTGGAGCCGGTGGGCCGCTTCAGCAGCAGGCCGTTGGGGTGAAAGCCCGACCACTTGGCGCCGACCTTCTCACCCGGGCCCCGCACGATCACGCAGCCCACCATGCGCTGGTCGGCGGCCAGTGTGGCGCGAATCGCGGCCCAGGACTGGTCACTGAAGCCGCTGCTGCTGGCCAGGTCCAGCGCGTGGTAAGTGACGCCGCCCTGGCTGTTGAACGACGCGCGCGGGTCAAAGGCCAGGCGAAAGCCGGTGTCCACGCGGCTGCCGTTGAGGTTGTTGTAGGCCGTGTTGGGCGTCAGGTCGTTCATGTGGGTGGCCTGCGCCTCGGCGTAGCCATTGAAGGCCCGCCGGTTGCCCACCAGCAGCCAGCGGCCATCGGCCTGGCGCTCGATCACCTCCGGCCGGGTGTAGCCAATGCCACCGCTGTCCTTGAAGTTCAGGTTGACGGCCATGCGCTCGGGCGCGCTGGACACGCGCAGCCGCACGATGGGACGGCTGTAGGTGGCGCCATCCTGGCCTGAGGCATTCAGCGCGGCGGCCCAGCGGTGGATGAAGCCCGTGCCGTTGTGCAGGTAGTCGGCCGATGCGATCCCGGCGCAGGCGGCGTGCAGCGTGCCCACGCCCTGGCTGACCGTCAGACGCTGGCTGGCCGGCACGGCAAAGCAGCCCTGCAGGCGCTGCGCGAGCTCGTCGAAGCCCTGGGTGTCGGACACCTCGGTGGCCGCCAGCGGCGCCGGCACGGACGAGCTGCCCTTCAGCAAGGTGGCCCCAGCAGCGGCCGTCGCCTGACCGTCGGTGGCCACCACCATCTTGTTGGCCAGCGACACGCCGCTGGGTGTCACGCTGACATCCAGGTGGTCCAGCAGCCGGTCGGCACCCGTGCCGTCGGCCACAAACCGGGTGGTCAGCGGGTCGAAGCTGGCCGGCAGGCCCAGGGCACCCGCCAGGGGCCCGATCACCGCCTGCAGCCGTGTGCCGGCCTCGGCCAGCGCCGCCGGGCTCAGCGCCTTGAGCTGCGTGGCGCTGAGCGCGGTGGGCAGCTCGGTGGGCACCACCAGGGCGGTGATGGCCTGGGTCAGCGGCGTGATGTTGGCCACACCCGCGCCCGTGGGTGCGGTGGGCACGAGGGCATTCAGGGTGATGGAGGCCTCACCGAGCGTGCCGCTGGCCTGGACCTGGAACGGGGCCTGCAGGCCGCTCAGGTCGTCAAAGCGGTAGCTGCCGTCGGCGGCCGAGGTGGTTTTGCGGGTGAGGCCATTGGCGTCGGTCAACGTGATGGTGGCCAAGCCTACCGCCGCACCCACCGCCGCGACACCCGACAGCGAGGGCGTGGCCACCACCGGCGCCGGCGGGGGCTGAGACACCGGTTCCTGGCCGCCACCACCACCGCCGCACCCCACCAAGTAAATGGCAGAACTGATGGCCGTCAATGCTGAAATGCGTCGAAACTGGTTCATATCGGGATCCTCTGGGCTGAAGTACCCCTGTTCTTTCGGCTTCCGCCGTCGAACTATCGATTGGAGGAATCACCAATATCATTTCTATCATTCGTGTGCTAAAAACACCGTCGAGCGCATCAATTCACCACAAACACCACCGCTGTGCGTGCCGGCAGCACAAAGCGGCCGCTCGCGCTGTCCACCGTCGCAGCCTTGGCGCGGGTATCGGCGGCGGTGGGCGATGCCAGCGCCGGGTGCAGCGTCCAGGCCTTGCCCTTCAGCGCGTCCACGGTGACCGTCTGCGGCTGCGTGTCCACATTGACCAGGTAGACCAGTTCGCGGAAGCCGGCACCGGCATAACCCGCCCCGTTGACATGCCCCACCAGCACGGTGGCCACCTGCGTGGAGCCGGTGTTGTGGAAGCTCAGGCGCGACTGGATGTCCGCCGCCGTGCGCAGGCGCAGCAGCGTGGTGCTGGCCCGCAGCTTGAGCCAGTCGCGGAAGGCGTCGCGCATCCAGGCGATATCACCCGGCTGCGGCTTGAGGGCGGTATTGGCCAGGAAAGGTCGCAGCGTGCCCCAGCTGGCGTTGTTGTCGCTGGACATCGGCAGGCCGGTGGCCCAGAAGTTGTCGGTGTAGGTCCAGTCCAGGCGGTTGAACCAGTCACCGGCGTCGTAGCTGTTGCGGTCGCCGCTCTTGCTGCGCAGGGTGTCCACCCCCGCGTGCCAGTAGCTGACGCCCTGGCTCAGCGCATTGATGGCCACGGCCAGCAGCTGCACGCGGGCGCGGTCTTCGCGGCTGGTGCCCACCGGCAGCTTCAGCGTGTTGCTGTCGAACAGCGTCAGGTTGTCGTGGTTCTCGATGTAGTTGACGACCTCGGACGGGTCGGTCACGAAGCCGGCGCCGTTGAGCTGCTCGAGGCGCTGCGTGGCGTCCCAGTGCGTGCGCAGCTCATAGCCGCGGATGCTGCCAGCCAGGCCGGCCTTGATCACGTCGCCCTGCCACATCAGGTCGGTGCGGCTGCGGCCGCTGGCCAGCGGGTTGGGGTCAACGAACAGGCCGTTGACAAAACCCTGGTTGCGCACCATCGCGTCGCCACTGTCAAACGGGCTGCCACCGCGCACCGCGTCCCGGATGAAGGGGTTGAAACTGCCGATGCCGCTGCCGTTCAGGCTGAACATGCTGGCCTGCACAAAGCGGGCGCCGTCGGCCACCTCACCGAAGTTCCAGCCTTCGCCGATGAGCTGCACGTCGCGCCCGGCGGCGGCCTTCACCTGGGCCTTCAGCGTCTCCATCACGCTGCGCGGCTGGTGGCCCATGATGTCGAAGCGGAAGCTCGCGATCTTGTAGTCGCGCGCCCAAACGACGGCCGAATCGACCATCAGCTTGCCCATCATCAGGTGTTCGGTGGCGGTGTTGTCGCAGCAGGTGGAGGTTTCCACCGCGCCGGCGGCGTTCAGCCGGTGGTAGTAACCGGGCACGATGCGGTCGAGCACCGACTTGGCGTTCTGGCCAGAGGCCGTGGTGTGGTTGTAGACCACGTCCATGCCCACCCGCAGGCCGGCGTCGTGCAGCGCCTTGACCATCTGGCGGAACTCCAGGATGCGCCGGGCGCCGTCGGCGGCGTCGCTGGCGTAGCTGCCTTCCGGTGCCGTGAAGTGCCAGGGGTCGTAGCCCCAATTGAAGCAGTCGCTGCCCCGGCTGCCCGCCACGGCGGCCTGCTGGGTCTCGCCATCGGGCGAGCCGCCGCTGATGGCGGGTGTGGTACAGCCGGCTTCCGGCACGCTGGCGATGTCGAACACCGGCAGCAGGTGCACGTCGGTCAGGCCGGCGTCGGCGAGCGCCTTCAAGTGCTTCATGCCGTTGGAGCCGGTTTCGGTGAAGGCCAGGTACTTGCCGCGGTTGGCGGCGCTGACGCTGCTGTCATTGGCGGAGAAGTCCCGCACGTGCAGCTCGTAGATGCTCATGTCGGGGGACGCCGTCACCTTGGCGGGTGGCTGGCTCAGGTCCCAGCCGGCGGGCTTGAGCGCCGGGGCGTTCAGGTCGGCGATGTAGCTGCGGGCGGAATCGGTGGTCAGGCTGATGGCGTAGGGGTCGGTCACCAGGTTGCGCACCAGGCCCACGCCGCGCACAAACACCTCCACCCCGAAGCGGTAGTAGCGGCCCGACAGGTCACCCGCACGGCTGGCGCTCCAGACGCCGGTGGCGGCGTCCACCACCATCTCGTCCACGGTGCTGGCGTTGCCGGTGGGGGTGTCGTAGGTGAACACCATCACCTTCTGCGCGGTGGGTGCCCACAGCTTGAAGCGGGTGCTGCCGCCGCCCACGCTGACGCCCAGGTCGTTCACGCTGGCGGCCGCGGCGTACAGGTCATCCAGCGCACCGGGCAGCTGGGTGGTGGTGGCGTTCTGGACCTTGCCGCTGGCGTCTTCCTGCACCAGCACCAGCTGCTGCTTCAGCAGCGTGGCCACTCGCGCCTGGTCAGCGGCCTTCACCGCAAAGACGGCGCCCGGTGACACCCATTTGAAGCGTTGGGCCACGGCGGTCGGGACACTGCCCGTGAAGGCGTCCAGCGTGATGGACCCGTCGGCCCCGCTGACCACCTCGTCCAGGCGCGCCCGGATCTGCCCTTCGGCGCTGTGGTAGAGCTTGACGGTGCCGCTGGTGTTGACACGCGGCCACTGGATCAGCTGGCGGTTGAGCCAGATGCCGCGGGATTCGCTCAAGGCCGAGCGGCGCAGGTCCGGGGCGGCGGTATAGACCGTGGCGTCCTGCTGCACGATCCACACCTCAGCCAGCTGGTTGCTGATCTTCAGGTTGCCAAACTCGACACGGATGTTGTCGTTGCGGCCGTCCTTGTCGTTTTCGTTGGGGGCCTTGCCATGGATGATGAACTCCACCGCCTTGCGGTTGGCATCACCCTGGGGGTTGAGCACCGGGATGTCAAACACCACCTCGCCGGTGCCGGCCCGGTAGCCGGGCATGCGGTCGAATGGCACGGGGTTGGCCCACTGGTCCAGCGTCAGGCCGGCCAGGCGCGTGGTGTCGATGCCGCTGCCGGGCCACAGGTGCAGGCCCCAGTTGGCGTAGTCGCTGCCGTAGCGCTGGTAGTGCACCCGCAGGGTGACGATGTCGGGCGCGGAGGCGCCGCTGGGGTTCTGCGTGTAGGTGACGTTGTCGCCCTGGATGCGCCAGATCTCGTTGGCACCGGGTTTGAGCACCCAGCGCTGGTCGGCGCCGCCATGGTCCTTGGTGTCACCCTTGTGGAAGAGGTAGCCGACGTTGCCCGTGGTCTTGTCCAGCGGCACCTGGTAGACGGCGCCGAAGCTGCTGATGCGCACCGGGTTGTGGCCGCTGTTCCAGCCCGGGTCCTTGGCGGCGTCCCAGGTGTGGACCTGCCAGCCGTCGTAATCACCAGCGCTGCGCTGGTAATGGATGGTCAGTGACGTGGCCGGCCCGTCGGTGGCGCCACCCCCGCCCGTGCTGCCGCCACCATCGGCGTTGGCCGGGACACCCTTCAGCAGGGTGGCCGGGCTGTTGCCGTTGCCCAGTTCCAACCGGGGGTCGGGCGCCACCGGTGGTGGCGGTGTGGGTGTGGTGCCGCCATCACCACCGCCACCACCGCCGCAGGCGGCCAGGGCCGAGGTCAAGCTGATCAGGGCGCACAGCGCCCAGCGGCGCCAGGGGGTCAGGGCTCGCATGGTGGTTGTCTCCTGCGTCTCGCTCTGGGGTCGTGTTTTGGAGTCGTGAACGGGGTCTGGCCTGAGCGGCCTCAGCGCAGCACGTAGACCACCGCCGTGCGCGGCGGGACCGTGACGGTTCCGCTGGCGGGTTCCCAGCGCGCGTCGCGCGCCGGGCGGGGGTCGGTGGCCTGCGGTGCGCGGTGCACCGGGTGCAGTTCGTAGGCGCGGCCCGCCAACTCGGGCAGCACCAGCGTCTGCGGCGCGGTGTCGACGTTCACCAGGTACAGCAGCTCGGCAAAACCGGCGCCGGCATAGCCTCGACCGTCGATGTGCCCGGCCAGTACCCGCGGGTTCTGCTGGGGCCCGGTGTTGAAGAAGCGAAGGCGCTGCCGGATGTCGGCGGCGCTGCGCAGCCGCAGCAGGGTGGTCGATTGGCGAATGCGCAACATGTCCAGGAAGGCACCGCGGGCAAAGGCGATGTCGGCCGGGCGGGGCTTGAATTCGGCAGCACGCGCCAGCAGCGGCTTCATCAGCGGCCAGTTGGCCAGGTTGTCCTCGCGCGGCGGCAGGCCGGTGCCGAAGTGGTTGTCCTGGCCCGTCCAGTCGATGCGGTTGAACCAGTCGCCGCTGTCGTAGCTGTTGCGGTCCATCGACTTGCTGCGCAGCATCTCCTGGCCGGCGTGCACGTAGGCCACACCTTGCGCCAGCAGGTTGATGGCATTGGCCAGGGCCTGCACCCGCGCACGTTCGTCGGGTGGCGTGGTGTCGGGCAGCTTGAAGACCAGCGCGTCGAAGAGCGTGGAGTTGTCGTGGTTCTCCACGTAGTTCACCACCTCGCCAGGCTCGCTGACATACCCGGCGGGCTGGTTGCCGTACGGAATGCGCTCCAGCGGAACCCGTTCGCCCAGGCGGTTTTCCATGACGTAGCTGCGCAGGGAGCCGGCCAGGCCGGCACGGATGAGGTCGGTGCTGTGCAGCAGTTCGTCGCGGCTGCCGTGTGAACGCGCCTTGGCCAAGGTGTTGGGGTTCAGGTGCAGGCCCCCGACATAACCCTGGTTCAGGATCTGCGACTCCCCGCTGTCGCCCGCGCTGCCGCCCCGCACGGCGTCGCGCAGGCGGTCGTTGAAGGTGGCGATGCCGCTGCCGTTGAGCGACAGCTGCGAGGCCTGCACAAAGCGCCGGCCATCGGCCACCTCGCCAAAGTTCCAGCCTTCGCCGATCAGGTGAATAGTTTGCCCCGCAGCGGCATCCACGGCCCGCTGCAGGCGTTCCATGGCCGCCCGGGGCTGGTGGCCCATCAGGTCGAAGCGGAAGCTGTCGATGCGGTGGTCACGCGCCCAGACCACCGCCGAATCGATCATCAGCTTGGCCATCATCCGGTGTTCGGTGGCGGTGTTGTCGCAGCAGGTCGAGCGTTCGACCTCACCCTGCGCGTTCAGGCGCTGGTAGTAGCCGGGGACGATGCGGTCCAGCACCGACTGCGCGTGCTGGCCGGACGCGCTGGTGTGGTTGTAGACCACGTCCATGCCCACGCGCAGGCCCAGCTGGTGCAGAGCCTGCACCATGCGGCGGAATTCCACGAGGCGCTGGATGCCACTGGCCCCAGGGGTGGCAAAGCTGCCCTCGGGCGCGGTGAAGTGGAAGGGGTCGTAGCCCCAGTTGAAGCAGTCCGTGGCGCGGTGCCGGCCGGCTTCGGCCTGCTGTTCCTCGCTGTCGGGTGCGGCCTGCGGGATGCGGGGGCTGGTGCAGTCCAGCTCCGGCACGGTGGCCAGGTCAAAGGTGGGCAGCAGGTGGACGTCGGTCATGCCGGCCGCCGCCAGCGCCTGCAGGTGGCGCACGCCGTGGGTGTCGCGCAGCGCAAAGGCGCCGTAGCGCCCGCGATCGGCGGCCGGCACCGTCGGGTCGGTGATGGAAAAGTCGCGCACGTGCAGTTCGTAGATGACCTGGTCGGTGGGCGCCTTGACGGTCTGCGGGCGGGGCGTCGCGGCCCAGCCAGGCGGCTGGGTGTCGGCGGCGTTCAGGTCGGCGACCACGGCGCGCAGCGAATTGGGGGTCAGCGTGACCGCGTAGGGGTCGGTCACGCGGTTGCGCACCAGGCCCTGGCCCGGCACCACCACATCCACCAGGTAGGCATAGCTGCGCCCATGCAGGCTGCCGGGCTGCTGGCGGTGCCAGCTGCCGGTGCGGGTGTCGCGCTGCAGGGGCAGGGCCTGTGTGACGGTGGCGACACGGGCCCCCGTGCCGGCGCGGGGCTCGGCATACAGGCACAGGTGCACCTGCTGCGCCGTGGGCGCCCACAGCCGAAAACGGGTCTGTGCACGAGGGGTACCGTGGCCCCGCACCGTGGCACCCAGGTCGGGCAGGGCCTCGGCGGCGGCGTAGAGCAGGTCCAGCGCTGCCGCCGTCTGCAGCCGGGTGGCCTCGCGCACTCGGCCGTCGGCATCTTCGCGGGTCAGCAGCAGCTGGCCGCGCAGCCAGCGCGGCAGCTCGGCCTGGCGCGTCGCGGGCAACTGCAGCACCGGGCTGCTGCTGCCCGGCTTGCCTTCGGTGAGGTAGCGGAAGCGCTCAGCCAGCGCCGGCGGCAGGGTGCCCGGCGCCAGCGCGAGCGCCACGCGGGTATCCGCCCCGTGCACACGCTCACCCGAGCGCACGGTCATGCCGCCCAGGGCGGCGTGGTGCAGCCAGAAGCGTTCGCCGGCCTGGGCGGGCGCGGCGCCAGCCCAGCGGATGTGTCGGGTGTCCATCCAGACGGCCTGGGCCTGGACGGGCTCCGCGGCGGACGGTCCCGTGGAACCTGACGGAGCTGACGAACGCGGGAGAGGCGACAGCGGCGACGAGCCGCTGGCAGCCGACACCGCCCACACCCGCGAGGTGGCCGGTGCGTCGCAGTCGCTGCGGGCCAGCTCGGCCAACAACAGCGCTGGCGCGGCGGCCCACACCGACCCCGACACCAGCAGCGCCAGGCCGCCCACCAGTTGCTTGATGTGCCGGGCGAGAGACACCGGGCGGGGCCGCAGATTCATCCAGGATTCTCCAAAACGGTGCGCGATGGTAGGGAAGGAAAACTACAGCGCCAATTCGGAGAACCCTGATTCAACAGGGTTTTGGCGTCGACCTGGGGCTTGCCTGCATTCGCATCGGGTGTAGTTCCACTACATTCAGGCATGGACTTCCTGCCGTCTCTGCGCACACGTCGAGCCACCCTGGCGGGCTTGCTGAGCCTGTTGGGCCTGGCCGCCTGTTCCCTCTCACCCGGCCCCGAGCCCTTTGACCGCCGCCCGGTTCCCGAGCCCACCGCCCAGCAGCTGCGGCCGCACCTGCCGGCCCACTGGGAACGCGGCGTGTTCATGGAGATCTTTGTCCGCGCCTACCAGGACAGTGACGGCGACGGCATCGGTGACCTTCGCGGCCTGATCTCGCGGCTGGACTACCTGAAGTCGCTGGGCATCCAGGGCATCTGGCTGATGCCCATCACCGCCAATGCCGACGGTGACCACGGCTACGCCACCACCGATTTCCGCGCCATCGCCCCGGAATACGGCACGCTGGCCGACTTTGACGAGCTGCTGAAACAGGCCCACGCGCGGGGCATCGGCGTGATCATGGACTACGTGATCAACCACGCGTCGGCCGAGCACCCCGCCTTCCGGCTGGCGCGCAGCGGCCCGCAGGCGCCCTTCCGCGACTGGTTCATCTGGTCGGACACCCGCCCGCCTGGCTGGTTCATCTGGGACAAGCACCCTTGGTACCACACCGGCAGCGCGCTGTGGAACTTCAAGGGCCCGGCCCGCGAACTGCCCGACCCCCCGGCTGACGCCCGCGGCTTCTACTTCGGCACCTTTGGCCCGCACATGCCGGACTTCAACTTCCGCCACCCGGAAGTCCGCCAGTACCACTTCGATTCGCTGCGCTTCTGGCTCAACCGCGGCCTGGACGGCTTCAGGCTGGACGCGACGCCCCACCTGATCGAACACAGCGCCGAGCGCTGGAGCGACCAGCCCGAAAGCCGCACGCTGACTCATGAGATCACCCAACTCATCCATCGCTACCCGAACCGCTACGTGGTCTGCGAGGCCACCAGCAAGCCCGAAGAATGGGGCGACGAGCAGGTGTGCGGCGGTGCCTTTGCCTTTGGTTATGTGCACCACTTTGTCGAGGCCACCCGGGGCAAGGCCGATTCCGTCCAGCGCCTGGCGCGCTACTTCCAGGCCCAGAGCTGGCGCATGGCCACCTTTGTCAGCAACCACGACATCTTTGCCGGCCAGCGGCTGTGGGACCAGGTCGGCGGCGACAGCAAGGCCTACCGGCTGGCCGCGGCCGGCTACCTGCTGCAGCCCGGCACACCCTACATCTACTACGGTGAAGAGATTGGCCAGGCGGGCGTGCCCGGCCTGAGCGGCGACCTGCCTCTGCGCAGCCCGATGAGCTGGACGGCCGATCCGGCCACGGCGGGCTTCACCCGCGGCACTCCGTTCCGCCCGACGGCGCCCAACGTGGCCACCCACAACGTCGCCGCGCAGCAGTCCGACCCGTCGTCGCTGCTGAACTTCTACCGTGCCTTGATCGGCCTGCGTCAGCAACGGGCCTCGCTGGCCCGCGGCAGCTTTGAGGGCGCCTTTGCCGACGACCTGCTGCTGGGCTTTCAGCGCGTGCTGGGTGCCGAGCGCACCCTGGTGCTGATCCACTATGGCCCAGCGGCGCGGTCGCACCGGCTGAGCGGCCTGCCAGCGGGCGCCCGGGTGCGGGTCCTGCACGCCGAGGCCACCCCGACGCAGGCCGTGCCCGCCGTGGTGGCGGCCGACGGCAGCCTGCCGTTGAGCCTGGCGCCGCAATCGGTGCTGGTGCTGGACCTGGTGAACTGAACGCTGCCGAGGCCGCACGACAGCCAGGACCCGCTTGACATGGGTCATGCCCACACATACCGGAGGGGGTATATTCAAGGCTGCTGACGCTGAAAGCCCCACCCCATGTCCACACCCTTGAAGTTCCTCTACCCCGGTTGGTACGCCACCGTGATGGGGCTGTGTGGCATCGCGCTGGCCTTCCACCGGGCCAGCCCCCTCATGGGCGAACTGGCCGCTGCCGCGTCACTGGCATTGGGTGGGTTGGCGGCGCTGGTGATGCTGGTGCTGCTGGGCGCGTCGCTGCTGCGCCTGCAGCGCCACCCCGGCGCCTGGACAGAGGATGCGCGCCACCCGGTGCGCCACGCCTTCATCGCGGCAGCACCCATCGGGTTGCTGCTGCTGGCCACCGTGGCCGTGGCCAACGGCCTGCACCACGGCGCGCTGCACGGGGCCATCCTGGGCCTGTGGTGGGCGGGGTCGGTGTTGCAGCTGGTCAGCACCGTCTGGGTGCTGGCGCGCTGGTGGAAGGGCAACCAGGCAGGTGGTCTGGTGTGGGCCAGTGTCACGCCGGCGCTGTTCATCCCCATCGTGGGCAACGTGCTGGCGCCGCTGGCCGGTGTGCCGCTGGGCCTGGGGCCCTGGTCAGCGGCCCAGCTGGGCGTCGGGCTGCTGTTCTGGCCGGTCATCATGGTGCTGCTGGTGGTGCGCATCGCGCTGCAGGGCCTGTGGCCTGAGCGGCTGCTGCCCGCGGCGTTCATCGTGGTGGCGCCGCCCTCGGTGGTGGGCCTGTCGCTGCTGCAGCTGGGGGCACCGGTGCTGGTGGCCTGGCCGCTGTGGGGCATGGCGTTGTTCAGCGCAGCCTGGTGCGCGCTGCTGCTGCCCCGCATCGCGGCGATGCCGTTTGGCCTGCCGCACTGGGCGATGAGCTTCCCGCTGGCCGCACTCGCCGCGCTGACACTGCGGCTGGTGCCGGAGGCCGGCGCAGCCCAGGGCCTGATGCAGCTCCTGGGTATCACGCTGCTGGCCACCACGGCATTGGTGGCAAGTGCGCTGGTGCTGGGCACGGTGCGTGGTCTGCGCGACGGCAGCCTGCTCGCACCGGAACTGGCGGCGCCCATCGTGGCCGCCGCATCGCCGGCAGACACTCCGCGCGCCGGCGGCCAAGCCTGAGCAGCGGCACCCTCGCGCGCCAGCTCAGGCCTGCTCAGGTCTCCACGCCTGAAGCCTGGGTGTCGGGACTCTTGGCACCGGGCACCAGTGAGGGCTGGTCACCCAGGTGCGCGGCATCGGCCCAGCGCTGCACACTCAGCCGCCCCGCACGCCATTGCAGGTGGTTCAGGCCGGTATTCGGGATCTCGCACTGGCGCAGCCCGCTCACGGGGAGGCCGTGGGCCGCGCGCCAGAGCATGTCCAGGACGCCGCCATGGGTGACCACGGTGAGCCGGGTGCCGGCATGGCGTTGTGCCAGCTCCGCCACCGCTGCCAGCACCCGCGAGGAAAACTGGCGCTGACTCTCAGCGCCACCGGGTAGCGCGAAGTCCGCGTCCTGCGTGAGCCATCTCACCCACAGATCGGGACGGTCCTGCTGCACCTGCTGCACCGTCCAGCCCTCCAGGTCACCGAAATGCTGTTCGCGCAGACCAGGGACCACCTCGATGGCAACCGACCAGTGGCGGCCCAGCGGTTCGGCCGTCTGCACCGCCCGGCGCAGGTCACTGCTGAGCAAGCGCCCAGGGGCGGCCGCGGCCAGCCGCGCGGCCAGCTGGCCGGCCTGCCACAGGCCGGTATCGTTCAGCGGCGGGTTGGATTGGCCCTGGAAGCGGTGCTCACGGTTCCACTGAGTCTCTCCGTGGCGGATGAAGACAAAGTCGGTGGCATCAGGCGGTGTGGGCCCATCACCACCGGATGGCATTTCGGAAAGCTTTAAAACCATGGCTGCCGATTGTTGCCCGCTCGGGCCAACCGCGCTGTGCAGCGACTTCGGCAGATGCCCATATGACCAGCAGTTTCATTTGCTGACCTCTGCTTCTAGGGGGCATGCTAGATTTCCGCCCCATTGGAGCTGCGGCTGGACGCGGGCTCGTGCGCAATTGCGCCTTGTCGTGTCTGGCGCAGCGCCCAGTGCCCACCACCCGTGTCCTTCCCGCCATTCTTGGGGTTTGTTGAGCATGCCGTTGTCGAGCTGTCCCGAAGCCACGTCCGCGACTGGTCTGACCAGCCGCCAGGCGCGCGCCGTGCGGTCGGCCGTGACAGGCTGCACACAGGCTCCTGCAAAGACACTCCAGTCGGTGGTCTCAGTGCCGATCCTTCGGAGCATGAAGATGCTCCTGATCACCGCCCTGATGGGGTGCAGCCTGGCCAGCCACGCTGCGGCCGCCTGCACCGAAGACCCCAGCTGGAAGCGTCGCCTGCTGGAACAGCTCAACCACATGCGCGCCGAAGGGGGCGTGTGCTCCGACGGCGTGCGCTACCCTGCCGCAGCCGAACCCATGCGCTGGAACGATGCGCTGGAGCGCGCAGCCGCGTCCCAGACACTCTGGATGGTGGAGCGTGGTGAACTGCTGCACGTCGGCCGACGGGGTGAGGGCATCGGCGAACGGGTGCGGCAGGTGGCCTACGCCTTCGAGCGGGTCGGCGAGAACGTCGGCATGGGCTTTTTCCAGATGGACCATGTCATCTCCGCCTGGCGCTCGAGTGCCAAGCACTGCGCCAACCTGATGGACCCTCGCTTCACCGAGGTGGGTCTGTCGTGTGTGCGTGCCGCCAATGGCCCGTACTGGACGATCATCGTCGGCAGGCCGCAGGGCGCCAACAGCAGCGCTGGCCTGCTGCAGACCGTCAGCTGGCAGCCGCCGCAGTGACGCAGCCGGTGTCGGCGGCGATCAGGCCGCCGCCCAGGCAAACCTCACCCGCATAGAGCACGGCCGATTGGCCCGGCGTGACCGCCCACTGCGCGGCCTCAAACACCAGCTTCAAGTGGCCGCCCGTGTCGTCCACGGACCACGCACAGGCCGCATCCGGCTGGCGGTAGCGGGTCTTGGCGGCCAGCCTCCCCTCGCCCGATGACGGCGGGGCACCCGCCACCCAGCTGAGCTGGTCGGCCACCAGCCCGTGCGACCACAACCACGGGTGCTCCTGCCCCTGCACCACGCGCAAGGTGTTGGTGTCGAGCTCCTTGCGGGCCACATACCAGGGCGCATGGCTGCCGCCGCCGCTGGACGTACCGCCGATGCCCAGCCCCTGGCGCTGGCCCAGTGTGTAGAAGCTCAGGCCCAGGTGCTGCCCCAGAAGGCGGCCGCGGTCGTCGCGCATCGGGCCGGGCTCGTTGCGCAGGTAGCGCTGCAAGAACTCTCGAAATGGGCGCTCGCCAATGAAGCAGATGCCGGTGGAATCGCGCTTGCGGGCATTGGGCAGGCGGGCTTCCTCGGCCAGTTGCCGTACAGCGGTCTTGCGCAGCTCGCCCACCGGGAACAAGGTCCTGGCCAGCTGGGACTGGTTCAGGCGGTGCAGGAAGTAGCTCTGGTCCTTCGCCGGATCCAGCCCCTTCAGCAGCTGGACACGGCTGCCCTGGGCGTCGGCCACGGCCCGCACCCGGGCGTAATGGCCCGTGGCGATGCGCTCGGCGCCGCGGGCCATCGCGTGGTCCAGGAAGGCCTTGAACTTGATCTCGGCGTTGCACAGCACGTCCGGGTTGGGGGTGCGGCCGGCCTGGTACTCGCGCAGGAACTCGGCAAAGACGCGGTCTTTGTAATCGGTTGCAAAGTTGACGTGCTCGATCTCGATGCCGATCACATCGGCCACGGCGGCGGCGTCGACAAAGTCTTCGTTGGATGAGCAGTAGCCAGTGTGGTCGTCGTCTTCCCAATTCTTCATGAAGATGCCCAGCACCTCATGACCCTGTTGCTTGAGCAGCCAGGCACTGACAGCGGAGTCGACACCGCCACTCAAACCCACCACCACACGGTACTTCGGCGACTGAGACATGGCCGTATTGTCACGGCCTGCCAACCCCCCCAAAGAAAAAGCCGCCCTTGAGGCGGCTGGTGACAGGGCGGGTTGGGCCTGGGGTCAGAAGGTTTCCCAGTCGTCGTCGCCGCCGGCGGTGGCTGCAGCCTTGCTGGCGGGTGCGGGTGCGGCCGCAGCGGTTGCCGGTGCGGCAGGCGCCGGGCTGGCCTTGGCCGTGGCACGCGCCGGACGCGCCGGACGCGCCGGGCTGGCGGGGCTCGCGGGGCTGGAGGGCCGGGCTGCGCGTGGCGCGGCCGCGGGTGCTATCGGGGCCGACAGCATCAAGCTGCCGCCGCCGTCATTCAGCCGGAAGGTTGCTACCGCGGACACCAGCTGCTGCGCCTGGTTCTTCAGGCTTTCGGCGGCCGCTGCGCTCTGCTCGACCAGGGCCGCATTCTGCTGCGTGGTCTGGTCCATCTGGGTGACAGCCTGGCCCACCTGGGCCACACCAGCGCTCTGCTCGGCGCTGGCCGCGCTGATCTCGCCCATGATGTCGGTCACGCGCTTGATCGAGGCCACCACCTCTTCCATGGTCTTGCCAGCCCGGTCGACCAGTTCGCTGCCCTGCGCGACGCGGTCAACGCTTGCGGTGATCAAGCCCTTGATCTCCTTGGCGGCTTCGGCGCTGCGCTGCGCCAGGCTGCGCACCTCGCCGGCCACCACCGCAAAGCCGCGACCTTGCTCACCGGCTCGCGCAGCCTCCACCGCCGCGTTCAGCGCCAGGATGTTGGTCTGGAAGGCAATGCCGTCGATGACGCTGATGATGTCGGCGATCTTCTTGCTGGAATCGTTAATGCCCTTCATGGTGTCCACCACCTGGGCCACCACGTCACCACCCTGCACCGCAACCGTCGACGCGCTCATCGCCAGCTGGTTGGCCTGGCGCGCGTTGTCGGCGTTCTGACGAACGGTGGAACCCAGTTCCTCCATCGACGCCGCGGTCTCCTGCAGGGCCGAGGCCTGTTGCTCGGTACGGCCGGACAGGTCCATGTTGCCCTGCGCAATCTGGTTGGCGGCCGTGGCCACGCTGTCGGCGTTGCGTCGGACACTGCCCACCGACTGGCCGAGCATCTGGGTCATGCCTTTGAGGCTGGCCAGCACGCTGCCGCTGTCGCCGGGCTTCAGCATGATGCGACGGCTCAGGTCGCCCTGGGCCACGGCTTCGACGATGTCGCGCAGCTCATGCGGCTCCGCGCCCAGGGAACGGGCGATGCGGCGTGTCACCCGCCAGCCAAAACCACCCGCCATGGCCACACACAGCAGCGTCAGCGCCAGCGTGGAGGCCACCACCGTGGTCTCGCGGGCCTTGGCAGCCTCAAACTCGGCCTTGGCCACGGACTTCTGCAGCTCGACCAGCGCATCCAGGTGCACCTTGGCCGCGGCGTGCAGCTTGGGCGCCACATCCACCGCGAGCACCCGCTTGCGCTCGGCATCATTGGCCTGCATGGCCTCGACGGCCGGCATCAGCGCTTCCTTGACAAACTGCCCGCGGGTCTCGGCAAACCGCTTGGCGATCTCCTTTTCCTCGGGCGTGAGGTAGGTCGCCATATAGGCTTCCCAGATCTTGGTGATCGCCGCGGCATTGGCCTTGATGGTCTCCGAGGTCTCGCGTGCCTTCGCTTCGCTGGGGTCGGCAATCGCCTGTACCAGCGCCAGCCGGTTTTCGTGCATGCGGCGGTCGATATCGGCCAGCTGTGCCACGGGCACCATGCGGTCGGCGTACACCGTGTGCAGGGAGTTCGCCGATTCGTCGGTGCTCCACACGCTGATCGCCCCGACCAGGAGCAGGGCCACAGAGCAGCCCACGATGATGCTTCCAATTTGCGTTGCTGTCTTCATGGCAGTGGGATCGACCGGGACAGGACGATCTTGAGAGAGTGACGGTTGTAGAGCGGAGGCCGGCCTGCGATACCCCGCGCGCGCTGGCGCCGCGCGGGGGGTGACACTCAGTGCAGCGGCTGGGCGTCCATCAGGCCCATGTCGGCCGAGGTCATCAGCTTCTCGATGTCCAGCAGGATCAGCATGCGCTGGTCCAGTGCACCGATGGCCATCAGGTGCTCACTGTCGATCACGGAGTTGAATTCCGGCACCGGACGCAGTTGGTCGGGCGACAGCGTGATGACGTCAGAGACACCGTCGACCACCATGCCGACGACCCGCTGGCCGATGTGCAGCACGATGACCACTGTGAAGGCGTCGTAGGCGCTTTGCTCCAGGTTGAAGCGCACGCGCATGTCGATGATGGGCACGATGGTGCCGCGCAGGTTGACCACACCCAGCACATGTGACGGGGCATTGGCGATGCGGGTGGGCTGCTCGAAGCTGCGGATCTCCTGGACCCGAAGGATGTCGATGCCGTATTCCTCGCTGCCCAGCTTGAACGCCAGGAATTCACGGATGTTGCCGATCAGCGAGCTGATGGGCGGCGCGCCGTTCTTCACGGCTTGGGACTGCGATGCTGACGAAGACATGTTCAGGCCTTTCTGGCGGACGGTCGGACCAGACCACGACCGACGACCCACGACGTGGACGCCAGACATGGCAAATGCGGTACGTCAGCTTAGAAGGCTATCGGCGCCACCCATGGGCCGAAAAGCGGTGGCTCAGTGCTGCAATATCTTCGAGAGGAAGTCCTTGGCGCGCGGCGAGCGGGCGTCAGGGTTGCCGAAAAAATCGGCCTTGTTGCAGTCTTCGACGATCTTGCCCTGGTCCATGAAGATCACACGGTGGCTGACTTTGCGGGCAAAACCCATCTCGTGGGTCACGCACATCATGGTCATGCCTTCCTGGGCCAGCTGAACCATGACGTCCAGCACCTCGCCCACCATTTCAGGGTCGAGCGCCGAGGTGGGTTCGTCGAACAGCATCACGATCGGGTCCATGCTGAGCGCGCGGGCGATGGCCACCCGCTGCTGCTGCCCGCCCGAGAGCTGCCCCGGGAACTTGTCCTTGTGGGCCATCAGGCCGACGCGGTCGAGCATCTTCAGGCCACGGGCCGTGGCGTCGTCGACGCTGCGGCCCAGCACCTTGATCTGCGCGATGGTGAGGTTCTCTGTCACCGACAGGTGCGGGAAGAGCTCGAAGTGCTGGAACACCATGCCCACGCGGCTGCGCAGCTTGGGCAGGTTGGTCTTGGGGTCGGAGATGCTGGTGCCATCGACCACGATGTCACCCTTCTGGAAGGGCTCCAGCGCATTGACGGTCTTGATCAGCGTGGATTTCCCCGAGCCGGAGGGGCCGCAGACGACCACCACTTCGCCCTTCTGGATGGTGGTGCTGCAGTCGGTCAGCACCTGGAAGCTGCCATACCACTTGGACACATTCTTGATGTCAATCACGCCACAGGCTCCTCATCGAATGATGGCGATCTTCTGCTGCAGGCGCCGCACGAGGTACGACAGCGAGAAGCAGATGATGAAATAGACCAGCGCTGCCAGCAGGTAGGTCTCCACGGGCCGGTTGAAGTTGCGGCCCACCGTCTCAAAGCCCTTGAGCAGGTCATAGGCGCCAATGGCATACACGAGCGAGGTATCCTGGAAGAGGATGATGGTCTGCGTCAGCAGCACCGGTAGCATGTTGCGGAAGGCCTGCGGCAGCACGATGAGCTGCGTGGTCTGGCGGTAAGTCATGCCCACCGCATAACCGGCGTGGACCTGCCCCTTCGGCACACTCTGGATGCCCGCGCGCATGATCTCGGAGTAATACGCGGCCTCGAACAGCGTGAAGGTGATCATGGCCGACAACTGCGCACCGATGGGCTGCCCGATGATGAACGGGATGATCAGGTAGAACCACATGATCACCATCACCAGCGGGATGGAGCGCAGGGTGTCCACGTAGATCGTGGCCGGCACGGCCAGCCATTTCTTGCCCGACAGCCGCATCAGCGCCAGCACGGTGCCCAGGGCGATGCCGCCCACCATGGCAATGAGTGTCAGCTGCAGCGAGAAGATGAAGCCGCTGGAGACGTACGCGCGGATCACCTCCCAGGTGAGCCAGGAAAAATCGAGGTTCATCGCTGGCTCACTTTCCGCCGATCATGCCGGGCACACGCACCCGAACCTCAACCCACTTCATGAAGCGGTTGATGGCAAACGCGGAAACGAAGTAGCACACCGTGGCGGCCAGGTACATGATGATGGGCTGGGAGGTTTCCTCGCCCGCCTGGCGCGCAAACATCGTCAGTTCCGACACACTGACGGCAAAGGCCACCGACGAGTTCTTGACGATGTTCATGCTCTCGCTGGTCAGCGGCGGGATCACGATGCGAAAAGCCATGGGCAGCAGCACATGCCGGTAGGTCTGCGGCAGCGTGAAGCCGACCGCCAGCCCAGCATAGCGCTGGCCCTTGGGCAGCGACTGGATGCCCGCGCGCACCTGCTCGGAGATGCGCGATGAGGTGAACAGGCCCAGCCCGACAAAGGCCAGCACAAAACCCGGCAGCGCCTTAAACGGCGGCACCAGGGCCGGCACCACAAAGTACCAGAGGAACAGCTGGACGATCAGTGGGATGTTGCGGAACAGCTCCGTCCAGGCGTCGCCGATGAAACACAGCAGCTTGCTGGGGGTGGTGCGCAGAATGCCCATCAGCACCCCGAAGGCCATGGCCACCACCAGCGCCAGCATGGCCAGCAGCAGGGCGGTTCCCCATCCTGTCAGGAGCCAGTGCAGGTAGGTGGTGTCACCCGCTGCCGACTTCAGGCAGTTCGGAACCCATTCCTTGTCGATGGTGTCGCGGCAGAAGGTATCGATGCCCCAGATCGCCACACGTGCTCCTCGCGTTGTTCTTGAACCCGCCGCCTGACGGGGCCACAGCCTGCGCTGCGGCCTCGTCAGGCGCGGGGGCCCGCAGGCCCCCGCTGCACCGCGAAGGTGCGCTGCTTACTTCTTGGCGTAGTCTTCCATCGGCTTGTCGTTGGGGTTGGCCCACGCAGCCTTGGTGCTGTCCGATGCAGCCAGACCCACACGCACGTTGTTCGGCGGGGTGGGCTGCATGAACCACTTGTCGTAGACCTTGGCCATGTCACCCGACTTCATCATGGCCTTCAGGCTGTCGTCCACGGCCTTCTTGAAGGCCGGGTCGTCCTTGCGGATCATGATGGCGATCGGCTCGACCGACAGCACTTCACCGACGATCCTGAAGTCATTCGGGGCCTTGGCGCTGGCGATGTTGCCGGCCAGGATCTGGCCGTCCATCACAAAGGCATCGGCACGGCCGGATTCGAGCAGCAGGAAGCTGTCGGCGTGGTCCTTGCCAAAGACCTCTTCGAAGTTGACGTTGGCACCGCGCTCATGGCGACGCAGGTGCTGCACCGAGGTGGTGCCGGTGGTGGTGGCCACCTTCTTGCCAGCGAGCTGGGCGATGCCGGTGATGCCGGAGTTGGCCTTGACGGCGATGCGCACTTCTTCGACGAAGGTGGTCACGGCAAAGGCGACATCCTTCTGGCGGGTGGCGTTGTTGGTGGTGGAGCCGCACTCGATATCCACGGTGCCGTTCTGCACGAGCGGGATGCGGTTCTGCGAGGTCACCGGGGTGTACTTGACGTCCAGCTTGGCCAGGCCCAGCTGCTTCTGCACGTCGGCCAGCACGCGCTGGCAGAGTTCGACATGGAAGCCGGCAAACTTGCCGTCGCCCAGCGTGTAGGACAGGCGACCCGAGGACTCGCGCACGCCCATCGAGACGGCGCCGCTGTCCTTGATCTTCTTCAGAGTGTCAGCGTGTGCCACGCCGGCCATCGCCAGGCCCGCAACCGCGGCCAGGGCCAACAGGGATTTCTTCATGGGTACTCCAGTACGCCCCGAATAGTGAAGGGGCAGGTGAAAGGGAGCCCGAAAGCTACTCGCAGCCGCAAAGGCTTGCGGCAGTACGGACTTCCAGGCGCGGCTTTCTGGGCCGGGGGCAGTGTAGGCAGGCAGACGGGGCCGCGGCCCCATGACTTCTACGTAGCATCGGCTCATGCAGCGCCAGCATGGAACGTGCCACGCTGTCGTTCGGCTGACAGGGGCATCCTTGCCCGGAACCTCAGCGCGCCTGCCAGGGTTGCCCCAGATCGAAGGGCACACAGACGGTGTCCAGCGGCAGCCGACGCCCGCGCTGGTGGTCGTCGATGCAGCGCCACACGAGCGGGCTGCGGTGGCGGTCCTGCGAGGCCTGCACCTCGTCGGGGCGCAGCCACAGGGTGCGCACGATGCCGGTATCCAGGGCCCGGCCGGGCAGCACCTCGCCCACGCAGCCGGCGTAGGCCAGGCGCAGGTAGGTGATGTCCTCGCCGGTGGACGGCCGCTGGAAACGCGCCAGGTAAAGGCCCAGAAAGTGCTGGGGCTCGAAGTGGCGGGCCGTTTCCTCCAGCGCCTCGCGCACCACCCCTTGGTGGGGGGTCTCACCGGGCTCCAGGTGCCCGGCCGGGTTGTTCAGGCGCAGGCCTTCGGGGGTGTGCTCCTCGACCAGCAGGTAGCGGCCCTGCTGTTCGATCACCGCGGCCACGGTGACGCTGGGGCAAAACCGTGCTGGCCGCGCAGCAGCGCTGGACGCCGGCTCTGGTGGGGTCGGTTCAATGGGCATGGCGCCGATGCTACGAGACCCACACGCCACAGGGCTGTCACCCACAGCAGCGCACGCTGTCTGTGGTAGCTTCCCGGCCCAGCCTCAGCGGCAGGCTATTGCGTTCCAACAGCCGCATTCCAACAGCACCAGAGACCAGAGGAGTCGCAGTCATGGCATTGCGGATCGGAGTCCCCCAAGAAACGGCGCCGGGCGAAAAGCGGGTGGCCACCGTACCTGACGTGGTGGCCAAGCTCATCAAGCTGGGTTTTGCGGTCAGCGTCCAGAGCGGCGCCGGCGACGCTGCCAACTTTGCCGATGACACGTACGTGGCCGCCGGCGCCAGCATCGTGCCCACGGCGGCCGAACTCTGGGCGCAATCCGACATCGTCTTCAAGGTTCGCGCGCCCAGCCCCGAGGAAGTGGCGCTGATGCGTGAAGGCGGCGTGTTGATCGGCTTTGTCTGGCCGGCCCAGAACCCCGCTCTGATGGAGCAGCTGAAGGCCAAGCGCGCTACGGTGCTGGCCATCGACTGCCTGCCGCGCCAGCTCAGCCGCGCGCAGAAGATGGACGCGCTGACCTCGATGGCTGGCGTCAGCGGCTACCGCGCCGTGGTGGAAGCGGCCAACGCCTTCGGCCGCTTCTTCAACGGCCAGATCACCGCCGCGGGCAAGATCCCGCCGGCCAAGGTGTTCATCGCCGGTGCCGGTGTGGCCGGGCTGGCCGCCATCGGCACGGCCGCCAACTTGGGCGCCATCGTGCGCGCCAACGACACCCGCGCCGAGGTGGCTGACCAGGTCGTCTCGCTGGGCGGCGAGTTTGTGAAGGTGGATTACGAGGAGGAAGGCTCGGGCGGCGGCGGTTATGCCAAGGTGATGAGCGAGGGCTTCCAGGCCGCACAGCGCGCGATGTACGCCCAGCAGGCGCGCGAGGTGGACATCATCATCACCACCGCGCTGATCCCCGGCAAACCCGCGCCCAAGCTGATCACCGCCGACATGGTGCGCAGCATGAAGCCGGGCAGCGTGATCGTCGACATGGCCGCCGAACAAGGCGGCAACTGCGAGCTCACCGTCCCGGGTGAGTCCGTCGTGCGCCACGGCGTGACCATCGTTGGCTACACCGACCTGGCCAGCCGCCTGGCCAAGCAGTCGTCCACCCTGTACTCGACCAACCTGCTGCGCCTGACCGAAGAGCTCTGCAAGACCAAGGACGGCCTGGTCAACGTCAACTTCGAGGACGACGCGATCCGCGGCCTGACGGTCATCAAGGACGGTGAGATCACCTGGCCGGCACCGCCGCCCAAGCTGCCGGCCACACCGGCCAAGCCCAAGGCCGCAGCCGCCGCCCCGGCGGCCAGCAAGGGACATGGGCACGGCTCGGTGGAACCGATGTCGGCCAAGACGCTGGCCATCGTCTTTGGCGTGGGCGCGCTGCTGTTTGCGCTGGTGGGCCTGTATGCACCGGCCAGCTTCCTCGCGCACTTCACGGTGTTTGTGCTGGCCTGCTTCATCGGCTACATGGTGGTGTGGAACGTCACGCCATCGCTGCACACGCCGCTGATGAGCGTGACCAACGCCATCAGCTCGATCATCGCGATTGGCGCACTGGTGCAGGTGGCCCCGCCACTGGCCGGCGTGGCCGGTGCGGCCGACCGGCCCAACACCTTGATCCTGTGGCTGGCGGTGGTGGCCCTCGTGCTGACCGCCGTGAACATGTTTGGTGGCTTTGCCGTGACACGCCGCATGCTGGCGATGTTCCGCAAGTGAAGCACCCCCGGAGAACAACCCCATGAGTGCCAGCCTTTCCACCGTCGCCTACATCGGCGCGACGATCCTCTTCATCCTCAGCCTGGGTGGCTTGTCCAACCCAGAAACCGCCCGCCGCGGCAACCTCTTCGGCATGATCGGCATGGGCTTGGCCGTGCTGGCGACCATCCTCGGCCCGCGGGTCACCGCGGCCGGTGTGCCGTGGATCGTCGGCGCCCTGGTGGTGGGCGGGGCGATTGGCCTGTACGCCGCCAGGAAGGTGCAGATGACCCAGATGCCCGAGCTGGTGGCGCTGATGCACAGCCTGGTGGGCCTGGCGGCCTGCCTGGTGGGTTTTGCCAGCTACGTGGACACCTCCGTGCAGTACACCGGCGCCGAGAAGGCCATCCACGAGATGGAGATCTACATCGGCATCCTGATCGGTGCCGTCACCTTCAGTGGCTCCATCGTCGCCTTTGGCAAGCTCTCGGGCAAGATCGGCGGCAAGCCGTTGCTGCTGCCGGCGCGCCACTGGATCAACCTGCTGGGGCTGCTGGTGGTGATCTGGTTTGGCCGGCAGTTCCTGCAGGCCCACAGCGTGTCCGAGGGCATGACGCCGCTGCTGGTGATGACGGTCATCGCGCTGCTGTTTGGCATCCACATGGTGGCGGCCATCGGGGGCGCTGACATGCCGGTGGTGGTGTCGATGCTCAACAGCTACTCGGGCTGGGCGGCGGCGGCCACCGGCTTCATGCTCAGCAACGACCTGCTCATCGTCACCGGGGCGCTGGTGGGTTCGTCGGGCGCTATCCTGAGCTACATCATGTGCCGCGCGATGAACCGCAACTTCTTCAGCGTCATCGCGGGCGGCTTTGGTGGGGGCGCTCCGGCAGCCGCCAAGGGTGATGCGGCGGCCCAGCCGGCTGGTGAGGTGGTGCCCATCAGTGCTGCCGAGACTGCCGAG
This sequence comes from Rubrivivax sp., assembly GCA_021298085.1. Lineage (GTDB taxonomy): Bacteria > Pseudomonadota > Gammaproteobacteria > Burkholderiales > Burkholderiaceae_C > Rubrivivax. The sequence continues at coordinate 16,553 of JAJTDE010000009.1, read as the reverse complement.
CTGCTGCGTGACTCACGCAGCGTGATCATCGTGCCGGGTTACGGCATGGCCGTGGCCCAGGCCCAGCACACCGTCTACGAGATCACCAAGCTGCTGCGCGACAAGGGTGTGAACGTGCGTTTTGCCATCCACCCGGTGGCCGGCCGCATGCCCGGCCACATGAACGTGCTGCTGGCCGAGGCCAAGGTGCCGTACGACATCGTCATGGAGATGGACGAGATCAACGCCGATTTCCCCGATGCCGACGTGACCATGGTCATCGGCGCCAACGACATCGTCAACCCGGCCGCGCAGGACGACCCGGGCAGCCCGATCGCCGGCATGCCGGTGCTGGAAGTCTGGAAGGCCAAGACCAGCATCGTGATGAAGCGCAGCATGGCCAGCGGCTACGCAGGGGTGGACAACCCGTTGTTCTACAAGGAGAACAACCGCATGCTGTTCGGCGACGCCAAGAAGATGCTGGACGAGGTGCTGACGGCGCTGAAGGCCTGAGGCCGCCGCACGATCGGCGCCAGGGCCGGTGAACGGGGGGCTGCCCCCCGGCGGCGCCGGCCCGCCCACCAAGCTGTGACCAACTGAAAAAGTCCCTCAGCCCTGGCTGCGCCACCCTGGGGAGGGCCGTCGGTGCTGGGGCAACAGGGCCCACGGCGACCGGCTAGACTGCGCCCCCCGGGCCTGCCGGGTGCCGCGTCGGTTGTCGCCGACGGTGCCACCGCAGGCCCCTTCACCGCCACCAGAACCGGGTCATCACGATGCAGCACGGGACACCCTCTCCCGACGCAGCCGGTTCCGATGTGGTGCGGATGCTGGCCGCCCTGTCCCACTGCCCGGTGCCCGATGTACGGGCCACGCTGAGCGACACGCTCGGGCAATGGCTGGGCTGGAAAGGCGCACTGCAGCTGTCGGCTGCCCTGTCGGCAGGCGCGAGCCCTGCGGCAGCGGCGCCTGCGCGCCTGGCCTCCGTCACCCCGTCGGGCCCAGCCCAGCCGGCCATCCAGGCCAGCGTGCCGCTGCGTGCGCTGGCCGACAGCCTGGCCACCCGCTGGCAGGCGCAGCGCCGCAGCCTGGAGCAGGCCATCGACGCCTTGCCGGCGCCCACCGCGGCCGACGCACTGGCCTTTGTGCCCTACCGCTTCCAGGTTCAGCAGCTGCAGAAGACGCTGCTGGACAGCAGCAGCCAATGGCGCGAACGACTGCGGCTGGCGCTGCAAGGCCACTCAGCGTCCAGCGCCAGCCTGGCCGCGCTGGACGCGGTGCTGGAGCAGGCGCTGGCCGAGCGCGAGCGTGGCCTGTCGGCGGAGGTGCTGCGCTGCCTTCAGCAGCAGGTCCTGCAGGGTGCGGTCGAGACCCGCGGGCTGACGCTGCTGCGGGAGCTGCTGCGTGCCGAACTGCAGCACCGCGAACTGCCGCTGCTGGGCCTGCTGGCAGCCCTGCAGACCGACACAGCGCCCGACACCGGCACCCACCCGGCCCTGGTGACTCCGCCCGCCACCCCGGCCCCACACCGTTCTGACGCCCTGACGAACCCATGAGCCTCACCCCACACGCCCCCGCCCACCGGTGGCCCGCCCACCTGGCCCAGGCGCTGCCAACGGCCGCTGCGCTGGCCATGCTCGCCTGGGTGGGGCGTCACCACGTCGAACACAGCGCCATGGCCGTGCTGCTGCTGCTGCTGATCGCTGCGGTCTTCCTGGCGGGCGCCTGGAACCTGCACCGCTACCGCCGCGACAGCCAGGCCCTGGACACCCAGCTGCAGCAGACGCAGGCCACGCCGGACGACATCAGCATCTGGCTGGCCAGGCTGCCCGACAGCCTGCGCAGCGCCGTGCGGGCGCGCCTGGAAGGCCACTGGCTGGCCCTGCCAGGGCCCACGCTGGCCCCCTTCCTGACGGGCTTGCTGGTGCTGCTGGGCATGCTGGGCACCTTTCTGGGCATGGTGGCCACGCTGCGCGGCACGGGCCTGGCCCTGCACAGCGCGGCCGATGTGCAGGCCATTCGCGGCTTGCTGACGGCACCGATCCAAGGCCTGGGGCAGGCCTTTGGCACCTCGGTGGCGGGCGTGGCAGCGTCGGCGCTGCTGGGGCTGATGAGCGCGGCCGCGCGCCGCGAGCGCCTGGCCATCACCCAGCGGCTGGACAGCGCCATCGCCCAGGGGCCGCTGGCGCCACTGACGCCATCGGCCCGTGCCAGGGCCGCGGCCCTGGAAGCGGCCGCTGCGGCCGAACGCACGGCGGCCGAGGCCCGCCACGAGGCCGATAGCCATGCCCGGCAGTGGCGCGAGTGGATGGCGCAACAGCAATCGCTGGCCGCCGAGCAGGCGCAGGAACAGGCCCGCCAGCAGGCGCTGTTCTGGGCCGAACAGCACGGGCGGCTGCAGGCGTCGCTGCAAGGCCAGACCGAGGCGCTGCAGCAGGTGGCCCGCCGGGTGGGGCAGGTGCTGCAGCACGGCCAGGACACGGCCACCGGCCTGCAGCAAGGGCAGGCACAGTTCCATGCCCACACCGAGGCGTTGTATGGCGGGCTGGCCCGGTCGGTGGCCGACAGCCTGGAGCACAGCCTGGGGCAGCAGGTGCCCACCGCCGTGCAGGCGGCGGTGCAGGCAGCGGTACAGGCCGCCGTCCTGCCGATGCTCGAGCAGACCCGCATGGCACTGGCTCCGGCGCTGGAGCAGGTGCTCGGGCAGCTGACACACACACAAGCGGCGCTGGCCGCGACTGTGCACCGCAGCACCGAATCCCACCTGGCACAGACCCACCAGGCCCTGGACAGCCTGCTCAGCCGCGTCGCTGAACACCTCGACGGCCACCAGGCGCGCAGCAGCGAACGGCTGGAGGCCCACAGCCGCCAGGTGCTGGAGCAGCTGCAGCGGCAGCACCAGCAGTCGCAGCAGGACTGGGCTCAGGCCCAGGCACTGTGGCGCGCATCGCAGCAGGCCGCGCTGGACAGTGGCGCCGCCCAGGCGCGCGCACACACCGACGCCACCATCGGCCAGTTGCAGACCCTGGTGCAGGCGGCCGCCGAGGCACCGCGGGTGGCCGCCGAGCTCATGGGCCAGCTGCGCCAGGCGCTCAGCGACAGCCTGGTACGCGACACCGCCGCCATGGCCGAGCGCGAGCAGACGCTCAGCGCGCTGCAGCAACTGCTGCACAGCGTCAACGCCGCGCAGGCGCAGCAGCACGCGGCGCAGCAGCAACTCCTGGACGAGGCCCGCGTGCGCCTGTCGCAGCAGGCCGATTCCTTTGCTGCACGGGTGGACGACGGCAGCCAGGCCTTGCAGGCAGCCCGCGAGCAGACCGTGCAGGCCGCGGCCAGTGTGGAGCGCTGGTCAGTCCTGCTGGAGCAGGCCGTGGCCCAGTGGGGCAGCAGCAGCAGCGCCCTTGGCCAGCAGCTGCAGGGCATCGAGCAGGCGCTGGCCCACACCCTGGCGCGCAGCGACGAGCAACTGGCCTACTACGTGGCCCAGGCCCGCGAGGTGGTGGACCTGACCCTGGGCGCACACCAGCAGATGGTGTCCAGCCTGCAGGGCGCGCAGGCGCTGGTGGCCCCGCACGGCGCGCCTCCCACCTTGCCAGCGGCGTCACCCCGCGTGCCGGAGGCGGTCTGACATGAGCGGCTGGACACCCCACGATGGCGCCGCCGACGCCGCCTGGGATGGCGGCAGCGCCGAGGGCACGCCCGTCTGGGCGGTCTTTGGCGACCTGATGGCCGGCCTGGTGGGGGCCTTTGTGCTGCTGCTGGTCTTTGCGCTGAGCCTGCAACTGGAACTGTCACAACGGCTGCAGGACGAGGTCACGCAGCGCCAGGCTGAGATGCAGCGTCGCCAGGCCCTGGAACAGGCGCTGGCCGGGCCACTGGCGGCCGGGCGTGTCACCTTCAGCGACGGCCGCATCGGCATCAGCGGCAGCGTGCTGTTTGCCTTCAATTCGGCCGAGCTGCAGCCCGCAGGGCGGGCCCTGCTGAAGTCCCTGGCAGAACCCTTGGCCGCCTACCTGGCCACGCGCGACGAGATCCTGATGGTCAGCGGCTTCACCGATGACCGGCAGGTGCGCGACGGCGCGCGCGCGGCCTTTGCCGACAACTGGGAACTCTCGGCCCAGCGCGCACTGACGGTCACCCGGGCCCTGGTCGACGACGGTGTGCCCTCATCGGCCCTGTTTGCGGCGGCCTTCGGGTCGGAACAACCCGTGGCCTCGAATGCCGACGCGGCCGGGCGGGCCCTGAACCGGCGCGTGGAAATGGCGCCCACGCCGCGGCGCAAGGCGGGGCCATGAGCAGCGCGGCACCCGTCCCGTCGGCCGGCCTGCACGCCCTGCGCGCGCTGGTGGACAGGCTCGGGCGCGAGGCGCCGGCCGCGGCGGTCAGCCAGGCACAGGGGCCGCTGCCAGGCCCCAGCCAGCAGGCATCAACGGCGCTCACCAACCCAGTGCTGCCCAGCCCGCGGCCGCTGAAGACGGCGCAGCGGCACCAGGCCAGCTGGCAGCGGCTGCGCACCGAACAGCGCCTGCGCCGCCTGCGGGATGCCTTGCCCGCCCAGGCCGGCCCGCTGCATTCGGCGTCGCTCATCCACCGTGCGCTGGCGCAGATGCACGCGGTCTCACCGGCCTACCTGGACGCCTGGCTGCGCAGCATGGACGACCTGCTGGCCATCGAGCGCATCGCCGCCAAGGGCCGGCGTTGAGCGCAGCCGCCGGGCAAGCGGTGCGCCGCGCGCCGGCTGCCCGCCCTTGCCTGTAGGACACTGTGCACCGCACGTCACGGCGGCCCGCAGCTTCGCAAGCGGCCGCCGCCGGATGCGCCGTCCCCCAAGCCCCCGACCACCGCACGGCCAGCCCATGACCCCATCGCCTGCCCACACCCCCCTGCCGCCGATCGCCACGCTGCGCCGCCAGCTGCAGGACAACACCCGCGCCGCGCCACATGAGGCCCTGGTGAGCGAGTGCCTGGCGCGCAGCCAGGACCGCGCCGCCGAGCACGTCTTCACGCTGCCCCTGGCGGCCCAGGCCCTGGCCGCGGCCCGCGCGGCCGACGCCGCCCACCAGGCAGGGGCGCCGCTGCCGCTGCTGGCTGGGCTGCCCGTGACCATCAAGGACCTGTTCGATGTGGCAGGTGTGCCCACCTGGGCCGGCGCGGCCCTGCGGCGCGACGCGTCCACTCCGCCGGCCACCGAGGACGCACTGGCCGTGACCCGCCTGCGCGGTGCGGGTGCGGCGCTGCTGGGCAAGACCGCGATGAGCGAATTTGCGTTTTCCGGCGTCGGCGTGAACCCGCACTTCGGCACCCCGCGCAATGGTGCCGACGCGGCCGTGGCCCGCATCCCGGGCGGCTCGTCGTCGGGTGCGGCGGTGTCGGTGGCGCTGGGGCTGGCCGTGGCCGGCCTGGGCTCCGACACCGGGGGCTCCATCCGCATCCCGGCCGCGCTGAACGGCCTGGTGGGTTTCAAGCCGACGCAATCGCGCGTGCCGCTGCAAGGCGCCTTTCCGCTGGCGCCCAGCCTGGACACCGTGGGCGCCATCACCCGCTGCGTGGCTGATGCGCTGCTCGTCGACGGCATCCTGGCGGGCGCGGCGCTGGCGGTGGCAGCCCGCCCGCTGTCGGGCATGCGCCTGGCGCTGCCGCAGACCCTGGTGATGGACCAGCTGGAAGCCCCGGTGGCACGCGCCTTTGAAAAGGCCTTGTCCTGCCTGTCGCGGGCGGGGGCGCAGATCGTGCCGCTGGCGCTGCCGCAGCTGGCCGAGGTCGGCGCCATCAACAGCCCTGGCGGGCTGTCGCCCATCGAGGCCTATGCCATCCACCGCGAGGCCTTTCACCAGCACCCCGAGCGCTTCGACCCACGGGTGGCCGCCCGCGTGGCGCTGGGCGCCACCGTCTCGGCGGCCGACTACATCCGGCTGCTGGAGGGCCGCCGCCGCTGGGTCACCCGAACCGAGCAGGCACTGCAGGGCTTTGACGCCCTGGTGTGCCCGACGGTGCCACTGCAGGCCCCGCCCATCCAGCCACTGCTGCACGACGACGCGGCGTTTTTCCAGACCAACGGCCTGCTGCTGCGCAACACCTTTGCCATCAATTTCCTGGACGGCTGCGCCTTCAGCCTGCCCTGCCAGGGCGCGGGTGAGCTGCCCGTGGGGCTGATGCTGGCCGCGCCGCGGGGGCACGATGCGGTGCTGGCGGCCGTCGCGCTGGCCACCGAGGCGGCGCTGAGCGAGGCCGGGCTGGGCCTGGCTGCCACCTGGCCGGGGCGCTGAACCGGGCAGCAGGACGATGGCACAACACCTGCGGCTGTACCTGCCCGCCGACGCCGCACCGGGCACCTTGGCCACACCTTGGGGGCCGGCCGGTGAGTTGGCGCTGCCGCCAGACGCCGTGCGCCACGTCCAGGTGCGGCGCCTGCAGCCCGGCGACACGCTGAGCCTCTTCGACGGCGCTGGCCAGGAGTGGCTGGCCGAGCTGCTGGCCATGGGCCGCAGCACGGCCAGCGTGCGCCTGCTGAATGCGCTGACACCACCGCCCGAACTGCCCTGGGCCGTCACGCTGGCGGTGGCCGTACCCGCCAACGACCGCATGGACACGGTGGTGGAAAAGGCCACCGAACTGGGCGCCGCGGGCATCCAGCCGCTGCTGACACAGCACTCGGTGCTGCGGCTGGACAGCACCCGCGCCAGCAAGCGTGTGGCGCACTGGCACGGGGTAGCCGCCGCGGCGGCCGAGCAATGTGGCCGCGCCTGGGTGCCGCAGATCGGGCCCTGGTGCAGCCTGTCGGCCTGGCTGGCGACCTTGCCCCCGGCCAGCGGTCCGCGATGGCTGCTGGCGCCTGGCGCCCGCGACGCGCTGATCCCGACGCGCCTGCCCGCAGGCCCGCCACCGGCTGGCCAGACCCGCTGGCCGGTGCTGTGCCTGAGCGGGCCCGAAGGTGGCCTCAGCGCCGCCGAAGAAGCCCTGGCCGAAGCCCAGGGGTTTGTACCGCTGAGCCTGGGGCCACGGGTGCTGCGGGCCGACACCGCGCCGCTGGCCGTGATGGCCTGGGCCAGCCTGCACACGGCCTCCGTGGTGGGGCCGCCAGACGCCTGACTCCCCCAGGCCGACAACAGCCAGTTACAGTCCTGGGCTTCGGGGGCCATGGCCCCCGGTCAGTCCACACACAGGAGCGCGGGACATGAGTCTGTTGAATTCGGTTCTGGGTGCTGCCATGGGCGGCGGGCAAGGTGGCGGCACGCAGGCCGCGCTGATGAACCTCGTGCTGGGCATGCTCCAGGGCGGTGGAGGTAGCGGCGGCGCCGGTGCGGGCGGCGCGGGTGGCCTGGCGGCCAGCCTGGGGGCAGCCCTGGGTGGCGGCGGTGGCGGCGGGGCGGGCGGCCTGGCGGGCCTTGGGCAGCTGGTCGAGCAGTTTCAGCGCGGCGGCCTGGGTGACGTGATGGGCTCGTGGATCTCCACCGGCCAGAACCTGCCCATTTCGCCCGAGCAGCTGGGGTCGGTGCTGGGCAACGAGCGCATCGCCGGCATGGCCAGCCAGCTGGGCGTCAACCAGGGCGACCTGCTCGGCCAGCTGTCGCAGCTGCTGCCGCAGGTGGTGGACAAGCTGACCCCGCAGGGCCAGATCCCTCAGCAGCCGGACCTCGGGCAGCTGGGCTCGCTGTTGGGCGGCTTGATGGGCAAGCGCTGAAGGCGCGCCTCAGCCCGGCGTGCCGGGCCGCTCGCGGTTGGAGCCGGCTACCAGGTCAAAGCGGAAGACCCGGCACTCCAGCGGGCCGTTCCACATCGGCACACGGGCGCTTTCCTTCAGGCGCATGCGCTTGGGCAGGGCCATGTCGGGGCTGAGCAGCCAGGCACTCCAGCCAGCGTAGTGGCGCTTCCAGTGGGCAGCCAGGCTTGAAAAGAAGTCGTCGGCACTGCCGCCGCCTTCAAAGGCCTCGCGGCCCACGGGCTCGGGGGCGTGGTCATCGGGCGGGCCGCCGGCCGGCCCGTGGCTGCCCCGGCCCTTGGGCGCCATGCGCTCGCCATAAGGCGGGTTCAGCATCATCACGCCGCGCTTGTGCGGCGGCATCCGCTGCAGTGCATCCACGGTCTTGAACTGGATGGCGTTGGCCACACCGGCCCGCTCGGCGTTGCGCTGGGCGAAGTCCGTCATGCGGAAACTGACGTCGCCGGCGACCACCGCCACGCGGGGCGCGTGCACGGCGGCCCGCGCCTGCTGGCGCAGCTGTGTCCAGCGCGGCAGGTGCGGCTGAAAGGGCCGCTGCCGCTCGAAGGCAAAGCGCCGCTGCAGGCCGGGGGCCACCCCGCAGGCCAGCTGGGCGGCCTCGATGGCAATCGTGCCTGCGCCGCAGCAGGGGTCCAGCAGCGGGCCGTCTTCTTCCCGGCCCTGCCAGCCGGCGGCTGCCAGCATGGCCGCTGCCAGCGTCTCCTTCAGCGGAGCCTCGCCCTTGACGTCTTCGCGGCCACCCCGGGCGTCACGCCAGCCGCGCTTGAACAGCGCCTCGCCCGAGGTGTCGGCGTACAGCGTGGCATGGTCGGGGCCCAGGTAGAGCATCAGCGGCAGGTCCGGACGCTGGGTGTCGACGCTGGGGCGCTCGCCGGTGGCCTCGCGCAGCGCGTCACACACGGCGTCCTTGATGCGCAGGGCGGCGAAGTTCAGGCTGCGCAGGGGGCTTCGGTAGGCGTTCACATCCACCCGCAGGCTCTGCTCCGGTGTGATCCACGCGGGCCAGTGCACCTGGCGGGCCAGCGCATACAGCTGGTGTTCGTCCTGGTAGGGGCCGCTGGCCAGCGGCCATAACACCCGCTGGGCCAGCCGGCTGTGCAGGTTCAGCTGCATCGCGGTCGGGGCGTCGGCCAGCACCCAGGCGCCGCCGCGGCCCGATTGCGCGGGCAGCCCGGTGATGCGGGTGATCTCGTCAGCGAGCAGGGCTTCGGCACCGCCGGCGGCGGGCAGGAACAGCTCGACGCGGCTGTCCATCGGCAGGGATTCAGGGTTCACGGCGGTCAGAGGGCCTTGCGCAACTGGGCGGGGGCGATCTTCAGCGCCTCGCGGTATTTGGCCACCGTACGGCGGGCGACCTGGATGCCCTGCTTTTCCAGCAGCTCGCTCAGGGCGCTGTCCGACAGGGGCTGCTGGGGGTCCTCGGCGTCCACCAGCTGCTTGATGAGCGCGCGCACGGCCGTGCTGCTGGCATTGCCGCCGGCTTCGGTGTTCAGCGAGCTGCCGAAGAAGTACTTGAGCTCATAGGTGCCCTGGGGCGTGGCCATGTACTTGGCCGTGGTCACCCGAGAGATGGTCGATTCGTGCAGGCCGAGCTCGTCGGCGATCTCGCGCAGCACCAGGGGCTTCATGCCCACCGCGCCGTGGGTGAAGAAGGCGCGCTGGCGCTCGACGATGGCCTGGCTCACGCGCAGGATGGTGTCGAAGCGCTGCTGGATGTTGCGCAGGAACCAGCGCGCTTCCTGCAGGTGGCTCGACATCGGGTGCGCGCGCTGGCTCTTCAGCGCCTGGGCGTAGATGTCGTTGATGCGCAGCTTGGGCATCACGTCAGGGTTGAGCGTGACCTTGAAGCCGCGCCCGGCCCGCAGCACGATGACATCGGGCACGATGATCTGGCTCTCGGCATCGGCAAAGGGCCGGCCGGGCTTGGGTTCGCAGGCCATGACCAGCAGCTGCGCCGAGCGCAGCTCGGATTCATCACACTGCAGCGCGGCGCACAGGCGCTTGGCATCGCGCCGCGCCAGCAACTCCAGATGGTGCGCGGCCATGCCCAGCGCGAGTTCGCACGCACGTGAGGGTGGGCACTGGCGCAGCTGGATGCTCAGGCACTCCGACAGGCTGGCCGCACCCACCCCCGGCGGGTCCAGGCGCTGCAGCCAGTGGCGGGCACAGCGCAGGCGCGACATCAGGTCGTCGCGGTCGTCGTCGTCGAGCTGCGCCGCACCGGCGGCCAGTGCAATCTCGTCCAGTGAATCGGTCAGGTAGCCATCGTCGTTCACGGAATCGATCAGCAGGTGCAGCGCCAGCGCATCCTCGGCACCCAGGCGCAGGCCAGGGACCTGGTCATGCAGGTGCTGCGCCAGCGTGGTCTGCGCCGCACGGCGCTCGGCCCAGGGGCTTTCGTCGTCGTCGGTGGCGCCGCCGCTGCCGGCGGCCGACGGCAGTTCACGGATGCCGTCGAAATCCTCGCGTTCGGTGCCGTTTTCCCAGTCGTCGCGCTCGGTGGTGCCAAATTCCTGGCCGCTGAGTTCGCCCAGCGCGGGTGCGCTGTCGTCGCTGGACTGGCCGCCCTTCTCGCTGTCGCCCTGGGCGTCACGCTCGCGCTCTGACAGCCGCTCGGCGCGGGTCACGGTGTCGGCGGGCAGGTCCCAGGGGGTGGGCTCGTCGGACTCGGGCTCCAGGAAGGGGTTCTGCTCGAGCATCTGCTCGACTTCCTGATGCAGCTCCAGCGTGGACAGCTGCAGCAGGCGGATCGACTGCTGCAGCTGGGGCGTCAGCGCCAGGTGCTGGGAGAGTCTGGCCTGAAGGGCGGGCTTCATCATCGGCGGGGCCCATCACATCCGGAAGTTTTCGCCGAGGTACACCTTGCGCACCTGCGCGTTGTCGACGATGGCCGACGGTGTGCCCTCGGCCAGCACCGTGCCCTCACTGATGATGAATGCCCGGTCGCAGATGCCCAGAGTCTCGCGCACGTTGTGGTCGGTGATCAGCACGCCGATGCCACGTGAGCGCAGGAAGCCGATGATGCGCTGGATCTCGAGCACGGCGATGGGGTCGACGCCGGCAAAGGGTTCGTCCAGCAGGATGAAGCGCGGCTGCGTGGCCAGCGCCCGGGCGATCTCGACGCGCCGACGCTCACCCCCGGACAGCGCGGGGGCGGGGGTGTCGCGCAGCTTCTCGATGCTCAGGTCGCGCAGCAGGGCGGCCAGTTGCTGCTCGATGCGCTCGCTGCCCAGGCGCCGGCCGTGCTCGTCGATCTGCAGCTCCAGCACGGCGCGGATGTTCTCGGCCACCGTCAGCTTGCGGAAGATCGAGGCCTCCTGGGGCAGGTACGACAAGCCCAGCCGCGAGCGCTGGTGGATGGGCATGTGCTGCACGGCACGGCCGTCGATGCGGATCTCGCCAGCATCCGCGCGCACCAGGCCCACGACCATGTAGAAGGTGGTCGTCTTGCCGGCGCCGTTGGGGCCGAGCAGGCCGACCACCTCGCCACCGCCCACCGACAGGTGCACGTCCTTGACCACCTTGCGCGCGCCGTAGCTCTTCTGCAGGCCGGTGACCTCCAGGCGGCTGTGGCTGTTCACCGGGGAAGACGTGGCGGCGGTGGTGGGGTCGGGCAGCGTCACCGGCTTTCCCCGCCCAGTTGGCGGCTGGGTTTCAGCGGCAAGGCGGGCACGGCCGCGGGCGGAGTGCCCGGGGATGCCGCTGGGGGTGTGCCCGTGGGTGCACCCACGGGTGCCGACGCCGCCGATTCGGGCCGGGGTGAAAACACCGCACGCACACGCCCGCCCGGGTTGGCCACGCTGGGCACGCCGCCACTGACATCCACCTGGCTGGTGCGCTGGTCCCAGACGATGCTGTGGCCGCTGATCTCGTCGGCCACCTCATTGGCGCGCAGGCGACGCCACGTGGCGTTGCCGGTCATGCGCAGCACTTCGGTGCGCGAGTCGTACTCGATGCGGTCGGCCGTGGCCTCGGCCCATTCCTGGGGCGCGTCGAGTTTCTGGCGGTAGCTGGCCGGCCGCTGGGTGTCACCGATGGCGGTGGCGTTGCGGCGGCCGTCCTTGCCTTCGCGCAGCTCCACGCGTTCGGCGCGCAATTGCAGGGTGCCCTGGCTGATCAGCACATTGCCCGCGATCACATAGACCTGGCGCTCGTAGTCCAGCCGCATCGGCTTGTCGGCGTCGATGGTCATGGGCTTGTTGCGGTCGGCCTTTTCGGCCAACACCGGCAGGGCCACCAGGCCCCACATCAGGGCCACACAGCCAAGCCAGCAGCGGGTCATCACGGTTGACGGCGTCATTCACGTCTCAATGGCAGGGCACCTGAGGGTCAGCACGGAGACGCACGCAGGGCCAAAAGGCACGAATCTTGCTGAGCATTCTGCCCTCTGCCGCGCGGGCGCAGCAAGCGCATGGGCGGAAATTAGCCCCGGGACGACGCGCCAATGGCGCGATCAGGTCGGTTTGCGCACGCGCTGCAGCAGGAAATCGGTCACCGCCAGGGCGCGCTGGTGGTCCCCGGCCAGGCCGGTGCCGGTGAAGAAGCGGCCATGCACACCAAAGGTGGGCACACCGTCGATCTTGTAGGCATCACCCAGGCGCTTGGCCTGGGCGATCTTGGTGACCACGTGGAACTCCTTGGTGGCCTTGGCCCACTGCGCGCCATCCACGCCATTGGCGTTGAGGAACGACACCATGTCGGCTTCGCGGTCCAGCCGCAGCCGCTGCACGTGAACCGCCGTGAAGATGCGCTTGTGCAGCGCCTCGACCTTGCCCATGCTTTCAAGCCCGTAGTAGACCCGCTGCATGGCCTCGAAATTGGCGTTGAAGCCCACCGGCACGCGCCGGAACGCCACATCGGCCGGCAGCTTCTTGAGCCACTCTTCCAGGAAGGGCTCCATCGCAAAGCAGGCCGGGCACCCATAGGAGAAAAACTCGATCAGGTCGAGCTTGCCCGCAGGGGCCGAGGTGTTGACCGGCTGGCTCAGGCGGACATAGTGGGTGCCTTCGACGGGCCCACCCTGTGCAAGGGCCGCAGGAGCTGCGGCGCCCAAGGCTGCCGCAGCCGCCAGCTGGGCAGAGAAGTCTCGGCGATTCATCATGTCGTTTCCTCGGAAATCACATCACTGCGCGGGTTGATCGGCCTCGCCCGCGGAAGTTCAGGCCGGCTGCGCCCACCTGGGCACCGACTGCCCAACGGATTCACGGCACGCACGGCACTCATTGGGGCGGCCGTTCAACCCGCACGAGCAGGGCCTCGACGCTGGCCGCGCCGAGCTTGTCGCGCACGCCCTCGGCCTCGGCCTGCTTGTTGAACGGGCCTGCGCGTACCCGGAAGACCGGGCGGCCCGACTGCTCACGTTCGATCAATTTGGTCTCCACCCCCAGCATGGCCAGACGGGCACGCTGCTGCTCAGCCTCGTCGCTCGACTGAAAGGCACCGGCCTGCACAAAGTAGATGAACGGCTCAGCCGTGCTTTTGGCTGACCGGCTGGACGGTGCCGCGGCCGAGGCTGCAGCAGCCGGAGCGGGTGCCAGCACCGCCGGGGGCAGCGTGGGCGCCTTGGTGCCCGTCTTGGGTGCGGGCACCTCGCCCCCGGCCAGGATGGCCGCCGGGTCGCGTCCGCTCGGGGCGGGTGCGGTGGCCGCTGGCTTGGTCGCGGGTGTGGCCGCGGTCGCCGGCACCACAGGGGCGGAGGCCGGCGCAGCAGGGCCTGAGGCCGCAACAGCGCTGCTGGCCGCCGCATCGGCCGGCCGCGGAACCTTGCCCACCAGCCCGGCGTTGGGGTCCCAGTTCTTGTTGCGCTCGGCTTCGGCCGCGTCGTGGTCCGCGGTGCGCGGGGGCACCTTGTTGACAAAGGGCACCGGCGCCTTGGTGACGTACAGCGCCACCGCCAGGGCCAGGGCCAGCCCCAGCAACAGCCCCAGGATCAGGCCCAGTACCAGGCCGCCGCCTTGTTTGTGCATCGCTTGCCCCTTCACGGATCAGGCCTCGGCCGGCGCGGCGGCACGCTCCATCGACAGCGGCGCGCTCACCCCCAGCACCGACAGCGCATTCTTCAGCACCTGGCGGGTGGCCGCCAGCAGCGCCATGCGGGCCCGCGCCAGCTCGGCGTCATCCACCAGGAAGCGCTCGGCGGCGTACCAGCTGTGCAGGGCCGCCGCGACGCTGCGCAGGTAGAAGGCCACGTCGTGGGGCGCCAGTTCGGCCGCCGCGCGCTGCAGCATGGCCGGGTATTCGGCCAGCTCGCGCATCAGGGCGCGCTCGGTGGGCGCACACAGTCGGCTCAAGTCGGCGCTGGCCAGGGTGGTCTCGTCACCGCCGCGCGCCGCCCATTGCGCCAGCACCGAACAGATGCGGGCGTGGGCGTACTGGACGTAAAAGACCGGGTTCTCGTCGTTGGCCTTCAGCGCCAGGTCGATGTCGAAGACAAACTCGGTGTCGCTCTTGCGGCTGGCCAGGAAAAAGCGCACCGCGTCGCGGCTGGTCCAGTCGATCAGGTCGCGCAGCGTCACGTAGCTGCCGGCGCGCTTGGAGATCTTGACCTCTTCACCGTCCTTCATGACGGTGATCATCTTGTAGAGCGCGTAGTCGGGGTAACCGGCCGGGATACCGAGCCCGACCGCCTGCAGGCCGGCACGCACCCGGGCCACGGTGCCGTGGTGGTCGGTGCCCTGCACGTTGATCACCTTGCCAAAACCGCGCTCGAACTTGGCGATGTGGTAGGCGACGTCGGGCACAAAGTAGGTGTACGTGCCGTCGGACTTGCGCATCACGCGGTCCTTGTCGTCACCGTAGTCGGTGCTGCGCAGCCACAGCGCACCTTCGTGTTCATAGGTCTTGCCGGATTCGCGCAGGCGCTGCACGGTGGCCTCGACCCGGCCGTCGGTGTAGAGGCTGCTTTCCAGGTAGTAGTGGTCGAAATGGACGCCGAAGGCCTGCAGGTCGAGGTCTTGCTCGTGGCGCAGGTAGGCCACGGCAAACTGGCCGATGCCGTCGATGTCGTCGGGGTCGCCGCTGGCGGTGAAGCTGCGGTCGTCGGCGCTCACGGTCTGGCGGGCGGCAAAGTCGGCTGCGATGTCGGCGATGTAGTCGCCGTTGTAGGCATCGGCAGGCCACTGCTCATCACCCGGCTTCAGGCCCTTCACGCGGGCCTGCGTGGAGGTGGCCAGACGGGCGATCTGTACCCCGGCGTCGTTGTAGTAGAACTCCCGGTGCACGTCGTGGCCCTGCGTCTGCAGCAGGCGGCCGATGCTGTCGCCCAGCGCGGCGTTGCGGCCATGGCCCACGTGCAGCGGTCCTGTGGGGTTGGCCGACACAAACTCCACCATCACCCGCTGGCCACTGGGTGGCTGGCTGCCATAGGCCTCGCCGGCCTGCAACACCTCGCCAATCACCGTCCATCGGGCGGCGTCGGCCAGCTTCAGGTTGATGAAGCCGGGGCCTGCGAGCTCCAGCGACGCCACCCAGCGCTGCACCGCGGGCTGCGCCTGCAGCGCAGCCACCAGCGCCTGGGCCAGTTCACGGGGGTTGCGCTTGAGGCTGCGCGCCAGGGCCATCGCGGCCGTCACGGCAAAGTCGCCATGCGCTGCCTGGCGCGGCGTTTCGAATACGGCCTGGGCGCCCTGGCCCGGCGCCACCTGGTCGAGTGCCGCGGCCAGCGCCGACAGCAGCTCCTGCTTGACGTGTTGCATCAGGGCATTCTAGGAGTGTGGTCTGGCCTGCATGAGGACGTCGGAATGCGCACAGCCCGGCGGCCGGACCAAACTGTGCGGCCAAAGCCCGTCTCTTCCTGGCACCCCCCAGGGGCGCGCACACGCACCATTGGGCAGCCGAGGTGTGCATTGCCTGGGCGCACCGCCATGCCAGCCAGCCAGCCCCCTGCCGCCAAACCCAGCCGACCGCGCGAAGACTTTGCGCACACGGTGCCCTTTGTGCTGAACGACAGCATTGACGTGCTGCCGCCACACATCGGCAAGTACCGGGTGCTGTCGCGCCTGGGTGAGGGCGCCACCGCCGAAGTCTTCCTGGCACGCGACGACTTCCGCAAGCAGCAAGTCGCCATCAAGCGCCTGCGCACCGGCCTGCCCGCCGATTCCGTGGAAGGCCAGTTCAGCAGCCGCTTCTTCGCCGCCGAGGCCGCCCTGGTGGGCAAACTGCAGCACCCCAATGTGGTGCAGCTGTACGACGCCGTCGACGAGAGCCCCGCACCTTACCTGGTGATGGAGTACGTGGCCGGCGACACCCTCAAGCGGTACTGCCGCGCCGACCACCTGCTGTCGCTCGAAACCATCGTCGAAGTGGCCTTCAAGTGCGCGATGGCGCTCAGCTACTGCTGGCGCCAGGGCCTGATCCACCGCGACGTCAAGCCGGCCAACATCCTGACCGTGACGCACCACGGCGAGATCGCCGACATCAAGATCAGCGACTTTGGCAGCGTGCTCAACCTGGGGTCTGACCGCACACAGGTCTTCCGGGTCGGCTCGCTGACCTACATGTCACCCGAACAGGTCGACG
Source organism: Rubrivivax sp. (assembly GCA_021298085.1). Taxonomy (GTDB): domain Bacteria; phylum Pseudomonadota; class Gammaproteobacteria; order Burkholderiales; family Burkholderiaceae_C; genus Rubrivivax. The sequence continues at coordinate 340 of JAJTDE010000009.1, read as the reverse complement.
GGTCCGACCTGGACGCCCGCTGCGACATCTATTCGCTGGGCGCGGTGATGTACCACCTGATCGCCGGGCGGCCACCGTTCGAGGCCCCCTCGCAGCCGGCGCTGCTGAACCTCATCTTCCACGGCACGCCCACACCCCTGACGCAGCTGCGCGAGGGCGTGACGCCGGCACTGGACGCGCTGGTACGGCGCGCCCTGGCACGCGACCGCGACACCCGGTTTGCCAACTGGGACGAGTTTGCCCAGGGGCTGTCGCAGCTGGTGGCCAACCGCGACGTGCCCCGGCGCGGCGAGCAGGCCGTGCTGGACTCCGAACGCTTCAGCCTGCTTCGCACGCTGGA
>JAJTDE010000052.1 GCA_021298085.1 Rubrivivax sp. | reverse complement strand
GTCAATGGCGGCATCTATCGCCACGACTTTGTGGCGTCAGCCGTCATCGATGGCCTGATGCGCGTGCAGCTGGACACCGGCGTGCCCGTGTTTTCGGCCGTGCTGACGCCGCACGACTTCCACGAACACGAGGAACACCGCCGCTTCTTTGCGGCGCACTTCGTCAAGAAAGGCACCGAGCTGGCCCAGGCCTGCCTGCAGACGCTGGCCAGCCTGGCGCGTCTGCAGGCGCGGCTCAGCGAACGGGAATCGGCGTAGCGCGGTCCACCGGCACCGCCGTGACGCCGTTCTTCGGCGAGCCGTCGACCAGGCGGTCGGAGTAGGTCAGGTAGACCAGGGTGTTGCGCGCCGGGTCCACCATGCGCACCACCCGCAGGCGCTTGAAGACCAGCGAGATGCGTTCGCTGAACATCTCGTCCTGGCGGCGCAGCGGCTTCGGAAAGCTGATGGGCCCGGTCTGGCGGCAGGCGATCGAGGCCTCGGCCTTGTCCTCCGCCAGGCCCAGCCCACCGGCGATGCCGCCGGTCTTGGCGCGGCTGACGTAGCAGGTGACGCCCTTGACCTCCGGGTCGTCATAGGCCTCGACCACCACCTTGTGGTCGGGGCCGATCAGCTTGAAGGCGGTGTCGACTTCGCCGATGGCCTGGGCCTGGGCCGCTTCGCCGCCCGCCAGCGTCAACACCACACACACGCCAACCGCGCGCCGAAGGCCGCGCCTGTTCATGGACTTCATGGGGATCTCCTGGATGTCACGGGTGGATTCTGGGTGATCGCCATGGCCCCATGAACCGCGCAGAATGGCAGCGCACCGCCACCCCCATCATGAGCCGCCTGACTTCACACCGCCTGCGCCCGGTCCACCGGGGCCCGCTGCCCACCGAGCGCCTGCCCCGCGGCGACGCGCCGCCGCTCAGTGCCACCGCACACCCTGCACCACAGCCCACCGACACCGCCAGCCCTTGCCTGGACGGCCTGGCCCACGCCACACCGGAATACCTGGCGCTTCTCCAAGGGCTGATGGACGGCCCGGTGGCCGCGGCACATGCACCGGTGCCCGCTGACCTGCAGGCCCGCAGCGACAACCTCAAGGCCTCGGCCTACTTCATGGACGCCTCCCTGGCCGGCGTGTGCGAGCTGCTGCCCGGTGAAGCCGGTGGCCACCGCTGGGCGCTGGTCTTCCTGGTGGAGTTCAGCCGCGAGCCGCATGCCGATGAGAGCGGCGCACGCTGGCTGCAGGGCAGCCAGGTGGCACGCACCGATCTGCGCTGCGCCGAGGTGGCCGCTGTGTTGGCGGGTTATGTGCGCGCGCTGGGCTGGCCAGCCCGCGGGCATGTGGCCAGCCCGCCGCCCACGGGCCTGGCCGATGCTGTCACCGCCGGGCTCGACCTCAGCCTGCTGGCGCAGCGCGCCGGCGTTGCCGCCGTGCGCGACGGCCGATTGAGCATGCCCTTCACCGGCCGCGGCTTTCGGCTTGGCGCCGTGACCACCGATTACCCGCTGGCCGCAGACCGCCCGATCGCGCCCGCCGCCTCCCTGGCCTGGCCGGACAGCGCCGCCTACCTGGGCGAAGGCGGCACACGGCCCGGCTTTGCCGACGCCGAAGACGCGCAGCGGCCGCTGCACCAGGGCCACTACCCGATGGAGCGTGTCCCGCGGGTGGACGAGCCCACCACCCTGGTCTTGCGCGACGAGATTCAACGTGTGCCCAAGCGCGCCGACCTGTTCACCCGCGCACTGGCCGGTGACATGGGCCCCAAGGCGCAGCACGAGCGCACGCGCTTTGCCGTGAAGCACCCGCTGGCGCAAGGCATGGTGCCGCTGATCCGTGCGCTGGTGCCCCTGCAAGGCACCCGCGAGCCTTTGCCGCCGACACCGCTGGCCCAGTCCCTGGCCAGCCACCTCGACGACCCGCTGCACAACACGCTGTCCATCAAGGCCCTGGCCCACTACCTGGGCGCTGACCTGGTGGGCATCTGCGAGGCCGAGGCCTGGATGTACTACTCACACGACCTGGGTGACGGCAGCAGCCCGGCACAGGCCATCACGCCCTACCACCGCTGGGCGGTGGTGATGCTGATCGACCAGGGCTTCGAAACCATGGAAGGTGCCTCGGGCGACGACTGGATATCCGGCGCGCAGTCGATGCGCGCCTACCTGCGCGGCGCGCTGATCGCGGGTGTGATGGCCGCCCACGTGCGGCGCCTGGGCTTTTCGGCCCGCGTGCATTCCAACGCGCATTCCGAGCTGCTGCACCTGCCCGCGGTGCTGATGGCCGGGCTGGGCGAACTCTCACGCATCGGCGAGCTGGTGCTGAACCCCTTCCTCGGGCCCCGGTCGAAATCGGTCGTCTTCACCACCAGCCTGCCGCTGGTGCCCGACAAGCCCATCAACTTCGGTCTTCAGGCCACCTGCCAGATGTGCCTGAAGTGCGCGCGGGAATGCCCCTGCAACGCCATCCCCTTCGGCCCCAAGGTGATGTTCAACGGCTACGAGATCTGGAAGCCCGATGTCGAGAAATGCGGGCGCTACCGCCTGACCAACATGAAGGGCTCGGCCTGCGGACGCTGCATGAAGACCTGCCCCTACAACCGCGAGGACCTGGTCGAATCAGACCGCCTGCTGTGGTTGTCCATCGAGGTGCCGGCGGCACGCCGCGCGCTCATCGAACACGATGACCGCACCGGCGGTGGTGAACGCAACCCGGTCAAGCGCTGGTGGTTTGACCTGGAGATGGTCGACGGCGTGGCGGTTGCGCCCGGTGCCGGCGTGAACGAGCGTGACCTCGATCTAGAGCGCGCGCGCAAACTGGCGCCCACCCAGAAGCTGGCCTTCTACCCGCCCGCATTGCAGCCCAGCGGCAGTACGCCGATCACGCAAGCGGTGCCCATCGACCGCAGCGCTGGCGTGGCCGCCTATGCGGCCGCGGAAACACCGGCACAGGCGCGGCGGCGCCGACGCCAGCGAGCTTCCCGCTGAAGCGGGCGCAGGAACCCTGCCGGTCACCATCATCCAGGTAATCACGGTCGGGCCCGACACCCAGCGGGATGCGCAATAGGGGCTGCTCCGCTTTGCCCTTGGCGTGTCAGAAGCCCCTGGGCTATCGCCACAGTCGCATCAGCATCTGAGCCAACATCGCCACCGATGGCCAACCGAATGCGGCAGTGCCCAGACGCGAACAAGCCATGATGGCGGCCTTCAACAGCAGCATGTCGCTGAGATCGGCACGACCCTGGCGAGCCCAGATGCGCGCCAGGCACAGCAAGGACTGAGCCGACATCAGGCACTTGTTGCGCGTCGTCTGGGTCGAGAACACACCACCACCGTGCACGCGGTAGCTCGCCGGCTGGATCGAACCCATGTACTTGCCACCGCCGTGTTGCCCCAGCAATGACCACAGGCACAAGTCGAGCGCAGGGGCATGGTCGAGTTCGGCCGGCACGTCCTTGAGCACATGGCGGAAGCAAACCGTCAGCGTCGATATCGGCCGGGTGGCCATCAACTCCGATGCACTGGCATCCCGCCTCAAGCGCCCGGTCAGCTGGATGCCCTGCTCATGGCCAAAGCTGTCGATGACCATGGCATCGTGGAAGCACATTACAAAACCCGGGTTGTGCTCCAAGAAGTCCACCTGCGCCTGGAGCTTGTCATGGCCATTCCAGTAATCGTCGCCTTCACAAAAGGCTACGTAGCGCCCGCGGCAGGCCTGCAAGGCGCGGCGAAAGTTGCGCGTTACACCGAGGTTGACAGGCGTGGTCAACACACGCAGACGAGCACCGAAACGAGCCCTGAAGCCTTCGACGACGGCCAGGGTGCCGTCACCGCTGGCGTCGTCGGCCAGCACCACCTCGAACGGGAAAGTCGTCTCTTGCGCCAGAAAGCCTTCCAGCGCTTGGGCCACAAAGGCCTCATGGTGATAGGTCAGACACAAGATGCTGACCATCGGCGGCTCCGTCGGGGCCAGTGCCTGCTCGGCCACGGTGTGGACGGTGTCGTCCGGCCTCGACGGGCACAGAGCCGGGGGCTCACCCGGCCCGTGGGCAGCGCGGAACGGGGGGTTCATGGCTGCAGCGGCTTGCCAAACCGCAGGAAGGGTTCCCGCGGGTTCACCCCGGTCATGGCAGCATCGATGTGTGGCAGCAGTTCGGCATGGGTCGCGACCCGACTGACAAAGCCCGCCGCAACTACCCGATGCACCAAGTCCATACCGTAAAGACGGCAGTGGTCTTCCTGACCATATGCCTGCAGGCGCGCCTCGTCGGTGATGATGGACGGGTCTTCGACGGTGCGCCCCAGCCGCGCGGCGTAGGGCGTCTGCAGAATCGCCGAACCGCCTGGCCGCAAGACACGGTGGATCTCGCTGAGCGCGCGCTGGTCGTCCGCCACGTGCTCCAGCACATGATTGGCAATGACCAGATCAAACTGTGCGTCGGGCAGGTCGATGGCCGTCAGGTCCAGACGCCGCACGCCGCGGCTGCGCGGATGGAGATCGGCCAGCACATAACGCGACAAGCCAACAGACGCGAGGCGTCGTCCGAGATGACGCTCCGGTGCAAAGTGCAGCACCCGCATGCCACCCATCGCGGCCAGCATGCCGCTGGCCACGAGGTATTGCAGCAGATGCCGCTCGCGGTCATGGCAGCCGCAGACCGGACATTGGAAGTTGTCCACATCGCTGCCGATCACATCTTGTGCCTGCAAGACGGCCGGCAACGCACCGGACCCGTCTCGATACGGCAGAAATCGGCTGATACGATGTCCGCACATGACACACCGGTGCCTGGCGCCAACAGGGTTGGCCGCCGGCACACGCCACCACGCCTTGCGCAGCAGCCGCAACGCAGTGGTGGCGGCCCGAGGGAGGTTCAACATCGGCTTCATCAGGGGCTTCGGTCAAGGGTCCAGTTGGCCGGCGGGCATCAGGTGGGTCGCCAGCGCGCCAGGTGCTGCATGCCCTGCTGACGGAGGGACGTGGAGCCTGCCGCACTGGCCAGCACGATCAAGGCCATCGTGAGCAACAACAAGGCTGCAGCGCCACCCCGGTGCTGAGGCAATGCCACGGCGGACGTGCCCCACCCCACCGTCAGGGCCAACAGGGCGGGGGGCAACACATCGTCCAGCAACCAGCTGCGGTGCAGGCCCGGCGCAAATCGACGGTGCGACAGCGGGGTCCACAACAGCAGGTACATCAAATTGGCCCCCAGCCATGCGGCGCTTGCACCGGGTGCTCCCCAGGCATCGGCCGCCCACCACACCACAGGCACCAGCAGGATCGCCATGCAGCCGGTGCCGATCACGTGCAGGCGCAGCTGGCCGTGGGCCAGCTGCAGGTAAAAGGGGAAGGCGCTGAGCGCCAGTGCCGCGTTGCCCAGCGCATACATCACGACCACAGGCGCCCACTGCTCGGCCCAGTCAGACTGTCCTGTCCAGACCCACAGGACGCTCTCTGCGTGAAAGGCCAGCCAGGCCGCCACCGACCAGGCCAGCACGCCACCGATCTGCGTCGCCTGGCGGTACAGGCGACGCAGATCGTCCGCGGAACCGGCGGCCATCAAGGCCGTCAGACGAGGCACCAGGCTGTCGCCCAGCGCACCGGTGGCGAGCAGCACCGCCGCTGCGGCGGTGGTGGCCAGACTGAAACCGCCAAAGTCCTTCAAGCTCAAGAGCCCCGACAGCACCAGCTTGTCGACCTGCGAGGAGAGCGCCCACACCAGCGTGGCCAGCGACATGGCCAGCGACAGCCCCAGCACCCGCTGAACCGGCTCCCAGGCCGGTGTCGGCTTCCACCCAGGCACAGCGGGCAGCCGACGCATCGCCTGGGCGCGCAAAACAGACACCTCCAGCAGCGCCACGGCCAGGTGGTACACAAAAAAGGCCATGGGCGACGGGCCGGCCCACACCAGGAAGGGCAGCACGCCCAGCAACCTCAAGCTGCCAAATGCAGCGGCGCTGCCCGCCAGCCACACCAGACGCTCAGATCCCGCCAGCAGGCCGCGGTAAAGCTCAGTGCCCAGGCGCAACAACGTGCACACCACCATCAGCCGGATGGCGAACGCCGCCGACTCGGGCGAAAGGCCTTCCAACTGCAGCCAGTGACGCGCCAAAGGATCGGCCAGCCACCACAACACGCCAGCGGCCGCGACCCCCAAGCCCCAGACCAGGGCCTCCAGAGAGACCACCAAGCCCCACAGCGCCCTGGCGCTGAGCGCGCCCGCCCGCTGTCGCGCAGCCTCACGCGTCAGTGCTGCGGTGAAACCCAGATCGAAGATCTGAAACCAGGCCTGGAGCAACAAGAACAGCGCGACCAGACCGTAGGCCTCCTCGCCCAGAAGTCGCGCGTACCACGGCATCGCAATCAGCCCCAGAACGGCCACGTAGAGCCGGCTGGCGGTGGTGGCAAGCGCGCTGGTGGTGACGGACACCGTGGTCAACCTGGGCAGGTACGCAGAAAGCGCCGCTCCAGCTGCAACAGCTCGCGCGAACGATCCTTGATGCGCCGAGCCGGTACCCCGGCGTACACGCCGAAGGCCTCGCAATCGAGGTTCACGAGGCTCAACGCACCGACGGCCACACCGTCCTCCAGGCGAACCCCTGGCAACACCACCGCGCCACAACCGATGATGGCGTGACGACCGATGAACACTGGCGCGGATGTCACGTCCTTGAACGCGTCCGGAACCGTCGGGTTGGTCATCGTGCGGCCCGAATAATCGTCGCTGCTGGAGTAAACCGACACGCGGGAAGACAGGTTGGCGAAGTCGGCCACGCGGATGCGACCTGCGCCGATCAGCGAGGTGTAGGCCGCCACATGCACATGTGCGCCGATCTCGATGCCGCCGTCGCCTGCCGACAGCAGACAGAAGTCGTCGATGCGCGTGCGATCACCCAGTGCGATCCGCTGCGCACCGTGGAACGATGCGCGGTCCGAGACCTGCACGTCGCGGCCCAACGCGGCAAACCCCAAAGCCTGCAGGGCGTCCCTGCCGAGCATCGCCATGTCAATGGCTCCGGATGGCGTCGATCACACGGGCCTGATCGTCGGGGGACAGATCTGGGTAGATCGGCAGACACAAGACGCGCTTGGAAGCCTCCACGGCAGAAGGCAGGTTGGCGTGCGCTGCGGATGGCATCCCGCGGTACATCGGGAAATCCGAGATCAGCGGAAAGAAGTAGCGCCGCCCATAGATGTCGGCGGCCCGCAGCTTCCAATACAGCGCATCGCGGTCCATCGGGTACTCCGGCCCGATCAGAATCGGAAAATAGCCGTAATTCGTGCTCGCATCGTCCCGATCGAAGACCATTCGAATGCCGTCCACGCCGGCCAAACCTTCGCGGTAACGCGCGGCAATGGCTCTGCGCTTGGCCAGCACCGTCTCGATGCGTGACAGCTGGAGCAATCCCATCGCGGCCGTGAACTCGTTCATCTTGCCGTTGATGCCAGGGGCAACCACGGTGACTTCGTCGACAAATCCGAAATTCTTCAGGTGGTCGATGCGGCGTTTGGTCTTGGCGTCCTGGCACACGAGTGCACCGCCTTCGAAGGTGTTGAAGACCTTCGTCGCATGAAAGCTCATCATCGAGACATCACCGTGTCGCATCACGCTCTGCCCGTCATGGGCGGTGTTGACACCAAATGCGTGGGCGCCGTCATAGATCACCCGCAAGTTGTAGTGATCCGCAATCTGCTGGATGGCCCGGACATCACACGGCCTGCCATAGACATGGACCGGCAGGATGGCCGTCGTCTGAGGGGTGATGGCCGCCTCGATACGGGCCGGATCCATGTTGAGCGTGACCGGGTCGATATCGACAAACACCGGCTTGATGCCATTCCACAACAAGGAGTGGGCAGTGGCCACAAACGAGTACGGTGTGGTGATGACCTCACCCGTCACACGCAGCGCCTGAAGCGCCGTCACGAGCGCCAGCGTGCCATTGGCAAACAGCGCCAGGTGCTCCACACCGAGCGTCTCTGCCAAGGCCTGTTCGAAGCGCTGGTGGAAAGGCCCGCCATTGGTCAGGATGCGGTTGTCCCACACCTCTTTCAGGCTGGCGACGAAGTCCTCCAGAGGCGGCAAGTCGGGCTGCGTCACGTAGAGCGTGCGCAAACCTGCCACCTGCGTGGCTTCCAGGGGGTCTCGTTTCATGGGTGACAAAGGCGCATATGCCAGGCCTCGGGCCAGCCGACGGCAAGCGTCCGAGTCCCTGACGTGGAACCATTCTGGGCGTCGCACAGACGCCTTAAAGCGCACATATACGCCGCTCTTTCAGCGCTCTTTCGGCGCTTTCTCCAATCGCAGCACGCGCCATGACAAGCCCGACCACGCCTGTCACTGCAGGCGGCGGCCCGGCAAGGGCCACAGCCGAAGACGGTGCAGCGCCAGCAAGAGGCGCAAAGCCACCTCTCCCAACACCGAGTGATGCCAGCGGCGCAGACTGAACACCAAGGGCCACGCGGGGGACCAGCGGCCCTCTGTCTGCCGGAAGTGCGCCTCCACCAGGCGCCGGTGCTGTGGTGCCAGTTCTGCGCCATAGCAGCGCATCAGCTCGGCCACCTGGGCCAAGAGGATGCCCACCCAGTCGTTGCGCAGCAGAAATCGGACAATTTGCCGCTGGCGGCCCAACCACCCCGCGCCATGGCCGATCAGGTTGCGGCCGTGCTGCCGGTACAGCAGCGTGGGCCGATCATCGATCACCACCCGTCCGAAGGCGCTGACGACCAGGTACAGCCACCAGTCATGAAACCGCACCCTCGGGGGGACACCCGCCCGTTGCACCAACCGAAGGGCCGGACGGTTCAGTGCCGCGGTGCAGCCGGTGATCATGTTTTCCAACAGGGCGCCGGCAAACGAGGGCAGGCCTGGCCACGGTGGTGTGGCCCGAAGCGGCTGCAACTGAGCATCCACCAGCATCTGCGCGCTGCCGTAGAGGGCCGGAACGGCGCCCAGGGGCTGCAGGGGCCTGCGACAGCAAAGTCAGGAAGCTGTGGGCGAAGCCCAGGTTGGCACCACGCTGCACATGCACCCGCAAGTCAGCCAGGCCGTCGACGATGGCCGCCGTGCCGTCACGCGAGCCGTCGTCACGCACCAGCACACGCCCTGAGGGCGGCAGCTGGTCAAGGATGGAGCGCAGCTGCTCCGCCACATAGGGAGCGCCTTGGTACGTGGACATCAGCACGACCACGCGTGGCGGATGGATGTGGGCCTGCATCGTTCAGTCCGTGACCCAGGGCGGGCGGTAGCGGCCTCTCGGGCGCGCGCAATCCAGCTGCAGGCGCCCGGCCCGCACATCCTCGGCGGTACCGATCGTGACGGCCGAATAGCTCAGGAAATACTTGTAGCTGACATAACCGGTGTCGTCCAGGTAGGCATGGAAGTCGGTCGAGGGGTAGTAGCGCAACCACTGGCCTTCGTCACGACGCGTGATGCCTTGGCCGCTGGGGAAAAACCGTGGGCAATAGGCTTCCACACTGCTGAAGGCGGCGAGCGTCGCCTCATCAGGTTTTGTGGTGGGGGGCACCGGCGAGGACTCGGCGCGCAAAGGGCAGATCCAGAAGGCACGTGCGGACGGCGCTCGGTCACTGTCGGTCAGGCTCTTGGACAGCAAGTTGCTGCGCACCATGCTGCAGAGCTCGTCGGCAAGGGCAAGTTGATGGTGATGGAGATCCTGGTTCAACCGTTGGCGCAAGCCCTCCGACGGTTGCGCCACCTGACTGCCCTTTGGAAGGTCAGCCGGTGCGACAAGGTACTTTGGCAGCGGTGCCGTCAGCAGCGCCCGCACATCCTTGTACTCGGGTTGACCGGGGCCGATGACCATCTGATGCCCCAGGTTGACCCATCTGGACTGGGCATGGAAGCGCGGCACCAGCGCGCCGTAGCCGTTGCTCGACAGGGTCAAGAAGACCGCCGGCGCCCGCTGCAGCGGCGTATCCTCCAGCACCACCGACGGGCCGCTGCGCCAGCCCGCCAGCAGCCAGCTTCCCGGCCGGTACATCGACTGGACCGTTTGCCACTGCAAGCCGACAAACCCCAGCAACAGCAGCCCTCGAAGCGTCCGGCTGCCGGGCAGCCACTGCCAGGCCATCACCAGCAGCGGACCCACCATCAGCAGGCCCACGATGAAGTAGCGCCCGTTGCCGATGGACAGGGTCCAGACATAAAACACCACCGCCAGCATCCACAGCGCCTGTCGTTGCCGTGGTGAGGCCAGGGCCCGGCCGCGCCCGATGGTGAAGGCGACCAGAAGCACGACCACCAAGGCCAGGAAGCGCGCATCCGGGGCGCTATCTTCGAAATAGATGCCCTTGGACGGATCGGCCAGCAGCAAGGGGCGCAGAAGGCCATCGACCCAGGAATCGGGCTTGAAGCGCAACATGGTTCAATGGCCCGGAAAGATGCCGCGGAAGTACGGATAGAACGGGTTGCCGCGCACCTCCCACAGCTGCAGACCCCATGGCAGGTAAGCCAACCCGAAGCCCAACACGGCGCCGGCCGCCAGGGCCAGGCCGCGGCGCCAGGGCAGGTGCGGCCGCTCGGCCTGCCACCACCAGAACAGCAGGACAGGCAGCATCAGCCCGTTGGACCACTTGAAGGCCGTGCTCACGCCCCACAGCGCCGCACACAGCATGGCCGTCCGCTCAGACGAGCTGCGGCCTGCGTGCAGCGCCACCGCCCACACCAAGGGCAGGGCCGCCAGCAGGTCGTTGGAGGTCATACCCAGGCCATGGAGCAGGATGCCGTTGAGGAAGGCCAGCAGGCAGGCCGCCAAACGCAGCAGCGCGGCTTCCCAAGGAGCCATCGCACCGCTGTCGATCAGGCGGTGTGCCATCAGCCACACCGGGGGCAGCAGGAGGGCGGCCTGCGCGGCTGACCAGGCGATGGCGGCGGCCAGACCGGAGCCGCTCATCTGCGCGATCTTGTACACCGGCCAGTAGAGGTAGGGGTACTGGTAGACCTGCGTGCCCGCAGCCAGCACGTCCAGCGACCAACGCGCCTGCTCGGCCGCCAAGCCGAGGTAGATGTGGTGGTTGATCGCGTCCCAGTTCCAGCCCCACTGACCGACTTGCCACGCCAGCGCGGATGCACCCAGGGCCGCCAGGAGCGTCAGCAGCAGCAGTTCAACCAGCAGTGCGGGTCTCATCATGGTGTGCGGCCCACCGGCGCTGCGTGTGTCCCTTGCGCCCATGCGGCGGGCGTGGCCGCGCCCGCGCCGGGGCGCAGGGAATCAAAGGCACTCTGCATGGCTGCCAGGAAGACCGAGGCCAGCAGCGACTGTGTGCCCACCAGCAGCAAGGCCACGCCGGGAATGATCTGCCGCATGGCCATCTCCGGGTCGAGTGCGCCAAAGCCGCTGCGCCCCCAGCTGAGCGTGAGGCCAAGGCACAGCAGCAAACCGACCGCGGTACCGGCAGCGCCCAGGACGGGCAGCGCCAGGCCGCGAGCCAGCGCCAAGGCGCGGCGTTCCATCGCATGGGGTACGTCCAGGCCGGCACCGGCGCGGGCAATGACCGCGGCCGCCGCAAAGAGCATGGTCTGGTAGCCCATCACGGTGGCGGCGGCCGCAAAGAGCTGGGTGTGGATGCCCACGGGCCACCAGCCGGCGCCGGGCGTCGACGCCTGCGCCACCACCAGCTGCAGCAGGCCCAGCAGCGTCAGCAGCGCGCCCGGGTACAGGAACAGCCAACGTGGCGAGTACAGCAGCAGGAACCGCAGGTGACGCCACCCATCACGCCAGGTATTCAGGTGCGGTGGGCGGCCGCGGCCATCCTTGGCCAGCGTGGTGGGGACCTCGCAGATGCGCAGCTGCGCCTGCAGCGCCTTCACGATCATCTCGCTGGCGAACTCCATGCCGGTCGTGACCAGGTTCAGGCGCTGGATCGATGCCCGCGAAAAGCCGCGCAGGCCGCAGTGGAAATCGCGCAGCGGACCGCCGAAGAAGCGCCTGCCCAGGAAGCTCAGCACCGGGTTGCCTACGTAGCGGTGAAGCAGCGGCATCGCACCCGGGTCAATGCCGCCGCGGAAGCGGTTGCCCACCACCAGCTCATGCCCCTCGCGCAGCGCCTGCACAAACGGCTCGAGGCGCGCGAAGCTGTAGCTCTGGTCGGAGTCGCCCATGACAACGAAATCCCCGGCGGCAGCGTCAATCCCGGCCCGCAAGGCAGCGCCATAGCCACGCTCCCGGACATGGATGACCCGTGCACCCAGCGATTGCGCCAGGGCCTGTGAGCCGTCGGTCGAGCCGTTGTCAGCGATCAGCACCTCACCGGCCACCCCGCTGCGGCGCAGGAAGCCCTGGGCCTCCTCGATGCACGCGCCCAGGGTGCGGGCCTCGTTGAGGCACGGCATCAGGATGGTGAGCTCGACCGCGTTGGCGGCCAGCAGCGGGGCCTGTGGCCCAGGCGCTGCCGGCGGCACGCGTGAGGCACGTGCCGGTGGCGGGGCCAGGACGGTGGACATCCCGACACTGTGGCGCGGCGGCGGCGGGCTGATCGCCGGAAAAGCGGCGGTCTGCGCCCGGGCAGGCTCAAGGGCGTCTGCGCGGCAGACGCCTAGATCTCGAAGCTGACCGGTGGCGCTGCGTCAGGACTGGCGGCCAGGGCCTGCTCCACCACGCTGCGGGTCAGCGTGGGCACAAAGGTCTCGATGAAATCGAATGCGTAACGCCGCAGGTAGGCTGCGCGCGGGATGGCCACCCGCGTGGTGTTGGGGGCAAACAGGTGGCGGGCCTCCAGCACCAGCAGACCCGTGTCGCGCTGCTCGTCCACCGCAATCGCGGCCACGATGCCCACACCCATGCCCAGCTCGACATAGGTCTTGATGACGTCGGCGTCCATGGCTTCCAGGACGATGCTGGGCTGGATCTGGGCACGGCCAAACGCGTCGTCGATGTGGCTGCGGCCGGTATAGCCTTCGTCGTAGGTGATCAGGCCAAACTCGGCCAGGCGCTGCAGGCTCAAGGGCTCGCCACGGTCGGCATCCTCGGCCAGTGGGTGGCCCGGGGTCACCAGCACCACGTGGGTCCACTGGTAGCAGGGCAGCGCCACCAGCTCCGGGTACAGCGCCAGCGCTTCGGTGGCCACGCCCAGGTCGGCCTCACCCTTGAGCAGCATCTGCGCCACCTGGGTGGGCGAGCCCTGGTGGATGCGCAGGTTCACCCGGGGGTGCTTGGCCCGGAAGTCACGCACCACGTGGGGCAAGGCATAACGCGCCTGGGAGTGGCTGGCCGCCACCGTCAGGACGCCACTGTCCTGGCGCGCAAAGTCCTCACCGGCACGCTTGAGGTTGGCCGCCTCGCCCAGCATGCGTTCGATGATGGGCAGCAGGGCCTGGCCGGGCGGCGTCAGCCCGGTCAGGCGCTTGCCCGCCCGCACAAACAGTTCGATGCCCAGTTCTTCCTCGAGCTCGCGGATCTGCCGGCTCACCCCGGGCTGCGAGGTGTGCAAGGCATCGGCGACGGCCGTGAGGTTGAAACCCTGGCGCACCGCCTCGCGCACGGAACGCAGTTGTTGAAAGTTCATGGCTAACGGCAGGCCCGCTGTCGGACACGGAACCGCGCACTCTACGTCGGCCAGGACGTGCAGCCAACCACCAAAGCCGCATGTCCTCAGAGCCTGCGCGCATAGGCACGGGGCGCCCGGCCGGCGTGCGCCGCCCTACTTGGTGCCCAGGCCCATCTGCTTGCCCACCTCGGTGTAGACGGCCCGCTTCTCGCGCATGAAGGCGTCCATCTGCTCAACACCCACGTTGACCAGCTCGAAGCCGCTCTTGGCTGCCAGCTCGCGCATTTCCGGGTCGGCGTTCAGCGCCGCCCAGAGGTCTGCCAGGCGCTTGCGCTGCTCGGGCGGCGTGCCCTTGGGAACCCCAATGCCGCGGAAGGCGCCGTCCACCCAGTTGACGCCGAGCTCCTTGAAGGTGGGCACATCGGGCAGCAGCGGGTGGCGCTTGTCCATGGCGACCGCCAGCGCACGCACCTTGCTCTTGTTGTTGATCGCAAAGGCCGTGTAGCTCATGGCGCCGTCCACATGCGCGCCGAGCACCGCCATGGTCATGTCGCCCGTGCCCTTGAAGGGCACGTAGTTGGTCTTCACGCCGAAGGCCGCGTTCATGCGCTGGTGGGCCGCGTGGTTGGCCGAGTTCAGGCCCGAGCCGCCCAAGTTGAGCATGCCGGGCTTGTCCTTGGCGGCCTTGACAAAGTCGGCCCAGCTCTTGAGAGGGCTCTGCTCGGGCACCACCAGGGCATCGGGCGTGTAATGGAACCAGAACACCGGCGTGACGTCGTCGGTCTTGTACTGGACGTTGCCCTCCATCGGCTGCAGCACGATGTGCGGCAGGTTGATGCCGACGATGTTCACACCGTCGGCGGCCAGCGTGTTCATCGTGGTCCACATCAGCGCGCCACCGGCGCCGGCCTTGTACTGGATGACCGTGTCGATGCCTGGGCAGCGCTTCTTCAGCACCACCTGCTGGTGGCGCGCGGAGAGGTCGCTTTCGCCACCGGGCGGGAAGGCCTGCCAATAGTTCAGGCTCTTGTCGGGGCAGGCCGGTGCCTGGGCCTGGGCCTGGGCGGCGCCCGCCAGCATCCAGCCGGCCGTGAAGGCCAGGAGCAGCCGGCTGCTCCCATGGCGCAGGGTGCGCCAGCCGGCGCGTGTCGGTGCAAAGGGTGTCATGGGTGTGCTCCTTGTGTGAAGACCTCGCGGTCGGGCATGGCGGCCGGCCGTCAGTGCGGCACGGGCTTGGGGCTGCGCGCGGGCGCCATGGCGCGCACCCGGGCACAGACGGCGTCGGTGACCTCGGCCGTGGTCGCGGTGCCGCCGAGGTCCCGCGTGTGCAGGCGCGTGTCGGCGGTGGTGTGTTCGATGGCCTGCATCAGGGTCTGGGCGGCGTCGGCTTCGCCCAGGTGTTCCAGCAGCATCACGCAGGACCAGAAGGTGCCCACCGGGTTGGCCAGGCCCAGGCCCATGATGTCGAAGGCCGAGCCGTGGATGGGCTCGAACATGCTGGGGAAACGGCGTTCCGGGTCGATGTTGCCGGTGGGGGCGATGCCCAGGCTGCCGGCGAGTGCGGCGGCCAGGTCGCTGAGGATGTCGGCGTGCAGGTTGGTGGCCACCAGGGTGTCCAGCGAGGCCGGGCGGTTGACCATGCGGGCGGTGGCGGCGTCCACCAGTTCCTTGTCCCAGTGCACATCGGGGAACTCGGTGGCCACCTGCGCAGCGATCTCATCCCACATCACCATCGCGTGGCGTTGCGCATTGCTCTTGGTGACCACCGTCAGGCGCTTGCGCGGGCGCGACTGCGCCAGGCGAAAGGCGTAGCGCATGATGCGTTCCACGCCGGTGCGTGTCATGACGGAGACATCGGTGGCGGCCTCCAGCGGCAGGCCCTGGTGCACACGCCCGCCAACGCCGGCATATTCACCTTCGGAGTTTTCCCGCACGATGACCCAATCGAGGTCGGCGGGGGTGCAGCGTTTGAGGGGTGCATCGATGCCGGGCAGGATACGGGTGGGCCTGACGTTGGCATATTGGTCAAAGCCCTGACAGATCTTCAGACGCAGGCCCCACAAGGTGATGTGGTCAGGAATGTGCGGGTCACCGGCGCTGCCGAAGAGGATGGCGTCCTTGCTGCGCAGCTGGTCGAGGCCGTCGGCGGGCATCATCAGGCCGTGCTGGCGGTAGTGGTCGCCGCCCCAGCCGAAGTCCTCGAAGACGAGGCGGAATCGCTCTGAGGCGTCGGCCAGTGTCTGCAGCACACGCTGGCCAGCCGGGATGACTTCCTTGCCAATGCCGTCGCCAGGGATGGTTGCAATCGAATAGGTTTTCATCGGTGGGTAGGGCGCTTCGCCGTTCATGCAATGACAAGGACTGTAGGCGTCGGCGTGCGTGACGGATCACCAGCGTTTTCAAGCCAGTGTTAACCTGAACTCAACAGTGAATGCGCCATGAATGCGCCGTGAACAGCCGAAAGGACCGTGATGCCCAGCGCCATCCACGCCGCTGACCTGAGCTTCTTCTCGGTGCTGGCCGGTGCCGCCAGCCTGAGCGCGGCCGCCCGGGAACTGGGCATCAGCACGGCTGCCGTCAGCAAGCACCTGGCGCAGATGGAACGCCGCCTGGGCCTCATCCTGGTCACGCGCAGCACACGCCGCATGGGCCTGACACCCGAAGGCGAGCTGTACCTGCAGCAGGCGCGCGCCATCCTGGCGCAGATCGATGAGCTGGAACACCGGCTCGGCGCGACCAAGGCTGTGCCGGCGGGCTTGCTGCGCATCAACGCCACGCTGGGTTTTGGCCGCAGCCACATCGCCCCGCTCATTTCGCCTTTCGTGCGGCGGCACCCGCAGGTGGAGGTGCAGCTGCAGCTGTCGGTCAACCCGCCGCCCATCAGTGACGACAGCTTCGATGTCTGTATCCGCTTTGGCGCACCGGCCGACGGGCGTGTCGTGGCCCGCTTCATCGCCCCCAACCGGCGGCTGCTGTGCGCCGCACCGTCCTACCTGGCACGCCACGGCACCCCGAAGTCGCCACAGGACCTCGCCTCACACGCCTGCATCGGCATCCGGCAGGGCGAAGACGCCTATGGGCTGTGGCGCCTGAGCAGCGGCGGCGGGGGCGGGGGCGCCACGGGCAAGGTGCGCCGAAGCGTCAGCGTCAAGACCCGCGGCCCGCTGACCACCAACGACGGTGAGATTGCCGTCCGATGGGCGCTCGAAGGGCATGGCATCCTGATGCGGGCCGAATGGGACGTCGAGCGCTGGCTGCACAGCGGCAAGCTGGTGCAGGTGCTGCCGCAGTGGGCCACGCCCGATGCCGACATCTATGCGGTCTACCCGCCGCGCCACCAGCATGCGGCCCGCGTGCGGGTGTTTGTGGACGCGGTGGAAGCCGCGCTGAGCAGGAAGTTCGTGCAGGCAGCCCGTTGAATACGCTGCCCGGTCCACGGACTGCGCCGTCGGGTAACGCCGGACGCCTCAGGCCACGGGCGGCAAGGGCTGGCTGCGTACCACCACGATGCGTTCACCCTGCGGGCCGCCCAGCACCTCAGCCTCCAGGCGCAGGTGCTGGCCAGGCAGTTGGGCCTCAGGCACCGCGCTGTAGACCTCGAGGGTGTCGCCCGGCGCGGCGCCGATGAAATCCTGCGCCGGCGGCATCGCCTCGCAGCGCAGCACCTCCAGCTGCAGCTGCGCACCCAGCCCGTCAGCGTCGCGCCGCTGCCGCAGCACCACGGCGTCCAGTAGGCTGCGGTTGGGGCGAAGGCGCATGGTGCGTCAGACCCGCTCAGACGATCAGCAACGCGCGGAAGTCGTTGACGTTGGTGAAGGTCGGCCCGGGGCTGACCAGGTCACCCAGGGCGGCAAACAGGCCATACCCGTCATGGCGGTCCAGGTGGGCCTGTACGCTGAGGCCTTTCGCGGCGGCACGCTGCAGGGTGTCGGGCGTGATGATGGCGCCGGCGTTGTCCTCGATGCCGTCGATGCCGTCGGTGTCGGCGGCCAGCCCATAGACACCCGCCTGGCCCTGCAGTGCCAGGGTGCAGCCCATGAGGAATTCCGTGGCCCGGCCGCCGCGCCCGCCACTGGCCTTGATGGTGACCGTGGTCTCGCCGCCCGACAGCAGCACGCAGGGCCGCTCAAAGGGCTGGCCGCGGCGCGCCACGGCGCGCGCCAGGGCGGCATGCACCTTGCCCACCTCGCGGCTCTCGCCCTCGATCTCGTCGCTCAGGATGTGGGCCTGCAACCCCCAGCGCCGCGCCTGCGCTGCCGCGGCTTCCAGGCTGTCCTGGGGGGTGGCCACCATCTGCACAGCATGACCGGCCAGCCGGGGGTCACCCGGCTTGGGTGTCTCGAAGGCGCCGCTTTCCAGGCCGGCCTGGGCCGCGGGCGGCAAGGCAATGCCCCAGCGGCGGCAAATGGCCAAGGCATCGGCGCAGGTGCTGCTGTCGGGGACGGTCGGGCCGCTGGCGATGACCTGCGGGTCGTCACCGGGCACATCGGAGATCAGCAGCGTGACCACCCGTGCTGGCGCACAGCGCGCGGCCAGCCGCCCACCCTTGATGGCCGAGAGGTGCTTGCGCACGGTGTTCATCTCGTCGATGGCCGCGCCGCTGCGCAGCAGCGCCTGGTTGATCTGGCGCTTGTCGTCCAGCGTCAGGCCGTCAGCGGGCAGGCTCAACAGGGCGGAGCCGCCGCCCGAGATCAGGCACAGGACGAGGTCATCGGCCGTCAGGCCCTGTGTCAGCGCCATGATGCGCTGCGCCGCCGCCTGGCCAGCGGCGTCGGGGACCGGGTGGGCCGCCTCCACCACCTCGATACGGCCGGGCGCGGCCCGGTAGGCCGGTGGCACATGGCCATAACGGGTGATCACCAGCCCTGACAAGGGACTGGCCGCCGGCCACAGGGCATCCACGGCCGCCGCCATGGCGCCCCCGGCCTTGCCGGCACCCAGCACCAGCGTGCGGCCGCGTCCGGGTGGCGGTGGTTCAGGCAGGACGGCGCCGAGCGTGTGGGCTGGCAGGGCCCGCTGGACAGCCGTGTCGTACAGCGCACGCAGCAGGTGTCGGGGGTCAGCGGGGGCGGTGACAGGGTCGGTCATGGTGGCTCGGTGTCGGCAGGCGGGCCTATCTTGCCACCGGCGCCGGGGCAAAGGGCGCGGCCAGCGGCTCGCCGACAAAGACACTCTGCTGCGGCCACATCACGCTCTTCCAGTAGGCCTCGATGGCGGTGGCGCCCTGCACATAGTGCGCCATCAGCCACTGCGGGTGCGGAAACTTCTGCAGGTGGTTGCAGGGTTCACTCACCGCCCCGTGGCTGGCCGTGGCGCCGGCGCTGATCCAGCGCAGCGCGGTGGCCTGCCCGTGCTGCCCGAGCAGGTCTCCGCCGAAGGACGTCAGGTGGTCGGCCAGGGCGCCGGGCAGCCAGCCGCTCTCAGGAATGCCCGGCAGCCAGGCCGCCCCCACACTCACCAGCATCAGGCGCTGCTGGGGCATCTGGGCCAAGCCCTGCACCTGCTGCAGCTGCAGGCCGCGCCATTCGGTCAGCGTGGCGCTGGGGTAGAGGCGGGTGCGCACCGCACGGGGCTTGTCGGCCGTGCGCACAAACACCGCCAGCGGCCGGCGCGAGGCCTCAGGGGGTGCGGCATCGCTGCCGGCGGCATCACCCGCTGCCTGGCTGCCGTCAGCGGCTACGCCACGCTCGATCAGCGCCTTGGCCTCGTCCACGTCGCGCGCGGCCAGGTGCATGGCTGGCCTGACCCGCAATTCGCTGTAGGGCCGTGTGCTGGTGCTGTTGGCGTAGGGGCTGGGCCTCGAGGCCTGGCAGGTGTTGCTGCACAAGGCGGCGTCAAATCCCAGCGCCAGGGCCCCCACCAGTGAATTGCACTGCACGGCATAGGGTGCCACCCAGGCCAAGGCCAGGGCCTGGGCGCGGAACCCGAAGTGCCGGTCGATCGCCTGGCGCAAGGCCTCGAACTGCTCGGGGCTGAGGGTGGTCTGCGGCGGCAGGTCCACCCGCAGGATCTGGCTGTCCGTCAGGCCACGGCGCTGCGCATAGTGCGCGCCCACCGCCACGGAATACGGGTCGCGGGTGTTGATCACCAGGCCGAGGTCTGCGGCGCGCAGGCGGCCGAACACCATGCGCGCGGGTTCGGCCAGGGGGCGCATGTCGGCCGGGGCGAGGCCAGCCGGCAGGGCACGGGCCCCTGAGGCCGGCGACGCCGCGGGTGCGGCCGGCGCGGCCGCTGCGACGGCGGTGGCGGCGGCGCCCAGCACTGCGGCCACAGAGGATGTCACCGGGTGCGCCTGACCCAGGGCCAAGCCCGGCGCCAGCCCGCCGGCCAGCCAGGCACAAACCACCACCTGGCGGAAGAACCGCCGGCCGCGTCCCGTTGAGTAACCCCTACCGTGAAATTGCCCGCGCATGTCGCATTCTCCGTTGCGCACCCGAGCCGCGGCGTACAGTGGGTCAAACCCATTGGCTTCACGCGGCCCCGGCCCGCCCGCACCATGATCGACGGCACCCACATCCCCTTTGCGCCCAACGCGCGCCTGCCCGACCCGCGCATCGAGGTGCTGGACGAGCGCTTTCTGGCCCTGCGGCTGCTGTCGGGCACGGTGGAGCAGCTGGCCACCGGCTTCTATTGGGCCGAGGGCCCGCAGTGGTTCGGTGACGCCCGCTGCCTGCTGTTCTCCGACATCCCCAACAACCGGCTGATGCGCTGGGACGCCAACGACGGCCATGTCAGCGTCTTTCGCCAACCGTCGAACCACGCCAACGGCCTGGCCCGCGACACCGCCGGGCGGCTGCTCGTCTGTGAACACGGCACACGGCAGGTCACCCGCACCGAGACCGACGGACGCAGCCGGGTGCTGGCCAGCCACTTCGACGGCAAGCGCCTGAATTCACCCAACGACATCGTGTGCCGCCAGGCCGACGGCAGCATCTGGTTCACTGACCCGCCCTTCGGGATTGCCGGCTGGTGGGAAGGTGAACCCGCCACACCCGAACTGCCGCATGGCGTCTACCGGATGGACGCCGACGGCGGAAGCCTGACGCAGGTGCTGGACGACCTCCAAGGGCCCAACGGCCTGGCCTTCACCCCGGACGAGCAGCAGCTGTACGTGGTGGAAAGCCGCCACCTGCCCCACCGGCGCATTTGGCTGTATGACGTCGACGGCCCGCGCCTGCTCAACCGCCGGCTGTTTGCCGACGCCCAGGGGCCTGGCGCCTATGACGGCATCGCGGTGGATGCCCAGGGCAACGTCTGGTGCGGCTTTGGCAGCTCAGGCGCCGCCGGCGCCGACCTGGACGCGCTGGACGGCGTGCGGGTCTACAGCGCCGAAGGCCGCGAGTTGGCCCACATTCACCTGCCCGAGCGCTGCGCCAACCTGTGTTTTGGCGGAACCCACCACAACCGGCTGTTCATGGCCGCCAGCCACTCGCTGTACGCGCTGTACGTGAACGTGCGGGGCGCCGTCAGGCCCTGAACCACAGCCGATGCGCTCAGCCGGCGGTGGCCGGTGCGGCGGTAATGTCGTCCAGCACTTCGAAGCGCAACCCGGCCCGGGCCACCAGCCGGCGCTGCAGCGCCAGGCCCATGGCGGCGCCGGCCGTCCACACACCGCCCGGCGTGGCGCTGTGCGTCACATCGCTGAGCAGGCACAGGGCCGCCTCGCTGACGATCCGGCTGGTTGAGCCATACCCCGGGTCGCGGTCACCGCTGACGCGCACACTCACGCGCTGCCCGTTGGCCGTGGCCCCGGTGATCAGGATCTCGTAGCAGCCCTGCGCGCGCTGCGTCGCATTGGGCCCGCTGCCCGGCTTGGGCAGCGCCAGCCGGCGCAGCAGTTCACGCGTGGGGCCGAAGCCCAGCATCAGGTTGGCCAGCGACAACTGTCGCGCACGGGCCACGGCCCGACGTCGGCCACTTGGGCCCTCACCACAGCCCTGGCGCTCGGAATATCGGAAGTCACGGCCCCAGGGGTGCCCGCGCAGGGCATGGGTGCGGTGGACGTTCTTGGTGTTGATGGCGGCCATCACAAACGGGCAGGTCCAGGCCTGCAGCCAGTCGTCGTAACTGGCCTGGGGTGCGTCTGCCTGGGGCGGTCCGGCAAAGCCTGGCGTCAGGGCAAAGGGGTCGGCCATCAGGCGCTCAAGAGCGGGGTCCTGGCCGATGCGTTCAAAGGTGGCCAAGGCGCTGGCCGCCGTGCCGCCGGACAGGGTCCCCTTGAGGACCTGCACGCGGGCTCGCACCTCCCGTGCCGGCGCACCCAGCCGCTGCTGCATCTCATGCTGCAGGTAGACCACGCCCAGGTCAAAGGGAACGGAATCAAACCCGCAGGAAAAGACGATGCGCGCGCCGCTGGCGGCCGCCGGCGCCTGCAGCTGCGGAATCATCTGCGCCATCCACAGGGGTTCGCCGCAGAGGTCCACGTAGTCGGTACCGGCCTCGGCACAGGCCAGCACCAGCGGGCCACCCACCCGCTGATAGGGGCCGGCCGTGCTCAGCACCACGCGGGCCTGCGCGGCCAGTGCCGCCATCGACGTGGCATCGGCCGCATCAGCCTGCAGCAGGGCCACGGACGCGGGCAGGCCCAGCGACTGCTGCACGGCCTGAAGCCGTTGCGGGTCTCGGCCAGCCAGGGCCCAACGCAGCCCGGCCGCCGCGGGCACCAGCGACTGCAGGTATTCCGCCACCAGGCGACCGGTAAAGCCCGTGGCCCCCAGGACCACCAGGTCAAAGGCCTTGGGCGGCTGACGGCGGTGCACCATGTCGACGACGCTCCTCAACGCTCGGGCACCCGACGCCGCGTCGCCCGACGCTGCTGATTTCCCATGCCCTGTTCCCGACATTGTGACGGCGTGTATCCACCGTTGTCCTGACACGCATCCACAATGCTGGAGCGGTTACCCGTTCAGACCGCATTCAGGAGTCACACCACATGGGCTGGTTTTCGAAGCAGGATGCCAACTTCCACCTCTCCACCGTGCTGCCCAACGAAAGCCAGGGCCTGCGGGTGACGGCCTGGCTGGGCGTGGTGCATGGTGAAGCCATCATCGGCGCCAACATCTTCCGGGACATGTTCTCGTCGGTTCGCGACGTCGTCGGCGGCCGCGCCGGGGGTTATGAGCGGGCGCTGTCAGGTGCGCGAGATGCGGCCATGGAAGACCTGATCGAGGCCGCCAGAGAACTGGGTGCCAACGGCGTGGTCGGCATCGACTTCGACTATGAAGTGCTGGGCGAGACCAACGGCATGATGATGGTTGCCGTCAGCGGCACGGCGGTCAAGCTGGCCTGATCGTGTCCAGCCTCGGCCAGGTCTGACCGCTCACTCGATGCGCACCGCATAACGCCGGTAGAGCGCCGTGTCGCTCAGCGCCTCAGCGCCGGCAAACGGGGCTTCCAGGCCCAGGGGCACCAGCTTCAGCCAGATGCGCTGGCGGGCGCTGTCCTGCCAGTACTGGTGCCCCGGGCCTTGAGACAACGCGGCCAGCGACGCCACCGGCGTCAGCAGCCGCGAGTCCTGGCCCGGCGGTGACAGGCGGGCGAAATCGGGGTTGGTGGACGCCATCACCCGCGTGGGTGTGCGTGTGCCGTCAAAGGGCACGGCCAGCAACAGTTCGTCGCCGCTGTTCAGCAGGTTCTCGACATGGAACTGCAGCCAGCGTGGCGCCTGCTTGACCGTCGCCGCCTGCGGGTACTGCGGCAACGTGAGCTCATACCGGGCCTGCTTGAGCGCTGCAAAGTGGCGCATGTGGCCCAGGAAACGGCTGTCGTAACCCTGCTCCACCACCCAGTCAGCCACCCACTGGCCGCTGGGTGTGTAGCGCTTGACCACCAGCTTCTCCAACAGGCCGAAGCGGTCGGTGGCATGGGGGCCATCGCGGTTCAGCCAGAAATCGACGACCCCGTAGTACGGCCCGGCACAGCTCAGGCCGTTGGCCACCGTGCCGGCCGGCACACTGGACGGCACGGGCTGGCAGCTGGCATCGCTCAGAAAGGGCGAATCCAGCACCCACCAGCGGTTGGCGCCCGCGACATGGCCGTAGGGGTCCCAGAGGGCACCGGCCAAGGTCCAGCTGTTGCGGCTGGCCACGGTGTAGTTGGGCTGCATGTGGGGCGGCAGCGCGCGCCAGCCCGGGTCGGAACCGATCAATCGGTTGTTGACGTTGCGCGCGAAGCCCTTCTCCACGGGCTTGACGTAGTAGTCATCGGTGCCGAAGGTGCCCGAGGAAAGGTCCCAGCCGTTGCTGGTGCGGGCATAACCGCGGTTGGCAAAGCCGCTGAAGGTGTTCTCGCTGATGTCCATCTGCGAGTGGTAGGAGGCAATTGCCAGTTGGGGCTCCAGGCAGCACGCGGGCGGAGGCTGCTGCTGGTTCAGGCTGTTGGCCACCACGAGGGCATGTTTCGTGCTGCCCTGGAGCACCACACCCGTGATCGAGCGCTGCAGGTTGCCAGCCAGCACAAACTGCCGGTAGTCCGGGTAGGTGGCACGGTTCAGGTAGCCACCCATCATGTTCTTGGCCATCGTGATGCCACGCAGGGTGAAACGCTGGCCATTGCTGAAGTCGAAGGGCGATCCGTCAACGGTCGGCGCATACTGGATCAAGCCGGTATTCCCGGCATCGTCCACCATCGCGCATTCCAGGGCGACACCATAAAAACCATTGGCCCTGGCGGTGTTGTGCTCGAAGGGGGCGTGCGGCAGGTTGACAGGGCGGATCGGCACGTGCGCGTTTTGCTTCTTGGGGGTGGCCGGGTAGGACAACCAGAAACCATTGCCCTGCGCGTCGGCCACGGCGTTGTGGCGGACCGTGTTGTCGGGGTTGGTCAACCAGAAGCCTGCGGCTCCGCCGCCACACCCGCTCGCGGCACCGCCCTCCTCGTGGCGCGTGATCAGGTGGGCGCTTTGCGGTGAACGCACCCGCAGCACCAGGTTGCCCTCGATGACATTGCGCCGCTCGACGCCATCTTCCAGAAAGATGCCATGGCCCTTGATGTCGTAACACACGTTGTTGCTCACGGTGACGCCGTTGGTGCCGTGGATCACGATGCAGCGCTGGCGCGAGTTCCAGATGCTGCTGTTGCGCACAAAGTGGCCCACCGCATCGCCCAGCAGCTGGCCAGACGGCCCGTAGGACAGCATGTGCCAATGCAGCGGGTAGCGCCCTTCGATGCCCGCCTGGCCCATCTGGCGCAGCTCAACGCCGTCCAGCTGCACCCGTGAGGCCAGGTCCATCACCATGATGTGCGCCCCAAAGCCATCCTGCTTCCAGCGCAGGTCATTCAGGCCCTGGACGACGATGTTGCGTGTCAGGTTGCCTACCTCGGCCCGCTCGTCGATCACACGGGCGGCATCGGGGTGCGGCGCGTTGAAGGGGCCCGGGCTGAGGCTGAGCCCGTTGTCGGTCATGTACTGCAGGCTGCCCCACTTGAACTGCGAGAGCGCCGTGGTCAGGTTGGCCGTCTGGACCCTGACGCCGGACAGCGTGCGCAGCTCGGTGCCCACCGACGCGTCATGCTGGGCCTGAAGGGCCCACGGAAACACCGGGTACCACTCGGTGGGCGCAATCGCGACCTTCTGGCCGGCAGCCCACCCGGTAACCTGGCTCAGGCTCAGCGATTTCGCCTGCGCCGGCGCATGGGCCGCCAGGCGCGTCCAGGACAAGGCCGGGGGCGACCCGAACAGCAGCAGCTTGCCACCGTCATACACGATGATGCCGCGCGTCCCCATGCGCAGGCCCGTCACATCACCGGCACGGTAGGTGTCCGTCAGCGTGATGGCCAGCTTGCCGGTGAAGCGTTGACCTTCGGCACCAGCCCGCAGCACACCCGTCGAGCCGCGCACCACGATCGCCGCCGTGATCAGGTCCACCTTGGCCCCGGGCCTGACCGACAGCTCACCCTCGATGGTCAGCACCCCCAGCGACGGCGTGGACTCGTCCAGCACCAGCTTCATGCCGGCCGGGACGTGCACGGCGGCGCCGGCCACCGGCTTGCTGCCACCCCAGGTGGCCGGGTTAGACCAGTAGAAGGTGTCAGCCACGGGTGGTGGGGTGACGGTGGCCGTGATGCGAAAGGCACTGGTCCGGTCATTGAAGGCCAGCGTGCCCAGGTTGGGGGCGTTGGCCGTCAGCACCGCGCTGGCACCCGACTGGGCGGCCTGGTCAAACAGCTCCAGGCGCAGTCCCGGCGGCACCTGCACCGACGAGATGCGGTTGTCCAACGCGACGGGTATGTCGCCGGCACCGATGCTGGCGCAGGTGCTGCGGCCGGTGTACTGGGTATTCTCGAAGAAGCACACGCTGGCCGGTGCCGTCAGGCCGGTGGCAATGGCTGGCGTGGACGCCTTGCGGGCGGTCGAGGCGGCCTGCACCGCCACCAAGGCGCCATCGGCTCCTTCGGTCTCGTCGCCGCGGCAGAGTTCGCCCAACGCCTCTTCGGCGGCGTCGACCAAGATGCCATTCAGCGCGCCATTCAGCGGCTTGCTCTGCGGATGACCATGGGTGTCGTGGGCGTTCAGGGGGGCGGAGGTTGCCGCCGCAGACGCGGCCTCGGGCGCGTCGCTGTCGCCGCCGCCACAGGAAGCCAGGCCCAGGCCGACCGCGCTCAGCCACACAAAAAGGACAGACAGCCGCGCGGCACATTGAAGCCGCGTGGCCCAGGAAAAGACCGTCATGGTGCGGGGGCGACCGGGCCCTCGGGCGCGT
Source organism: Rubrivivax sp. (assembly GCA_021298085.1). GTDB lineage: Bacteria > Pseudomonadota > Gammaproteobacteria > Burkholderiales > Burkholderiaceae_C > Rubrivivax. Next base: position 10,074 of record JAJTDE010000052.1, on the reverse strand, counting down.
ATTGCGCGGGCCTTGGCGGTCGGCGTCACAAGAATCGTGACATCTTGCACGCGTTTGCGGCCGCAAAACCCGCAGCGCGCCCGCCAGAGACCCCGATGCTGCGGGGTCACGGCGGCCAAATCGTCAGCAACTGTTACCAGGGCGCCACAAATGGCGCTGTCACGGCGCCGGGATGCGCCCTTCCTCCACGGCATGGCAGGCCACCCGCACGCCGTCACGCTTGACCAGCACAGGCCGCTCGGCACTGCAACGGGCATTGGCATGCGGGCAGCGCGGGTGAAAGGCACAGCCCGTGGGCGGGTTCAGGGGGTTGGGCACCTCGCCCTGCACCGGGGTTCGGGCACGGCCGCTCATCTGGATGTCGGGAATCGCGTCCAGCAGCATGCGGGTGTAGGGGTGGCGCGGCGCGCTGAACAGCGTCTTCTTGGGCGACACCTCCACCAGGCGGCCCAGGTACATCACCCCCACCTCGTCGGCCACGTGGCGCACCACCGCCAGGTTGTGGCTGATGAAGAGATAGGTCAGGCCGCGCTCGCGTTGCAGGTCCTTCATGATGTTGAGCACCTGGGCCTGCACGGAGACGTCCAGTGCCGATGTCGGCTCGTCGCAGACCAGGAATTCCGGCTGGGTGGCCAGCGCGCGTGCGATGCTGATGCGCTGGCGTTGGCCGCCCGAAAACTGGTGCGGAAACTTCGCCGCATCGGCTGCCGCCAAGCCGACGGACTGCAGCAACTGGCCCACCTTGGCCTGCCCATCGTCGTCACCCACCAGCAGCTTGTGCTCGTGCAGCGGCTCGGCCACGATGTCCCGCACGCGCCAGCGCGGGTTCAGGCTGGCATAGGGGTCCTGGAAGATCATCTGCATGCGGCGGCGCAGCGCAGCCGCGTTCGGGCCGGCCAGCACCGCGCGGGTGTCCTGGCCATCAAACTGCAGCGTGCCTGCCGTGGGTGCATACAGCCCCACCAGCAACCGTGCCACCGTGCTCTTGCCGCAGCCCGATTCACCCACCAGGGCCAGCGTCTGCCCCCGCTGGATGCTGAAGCTGACCCCGTCCACCGCGTGCACACGCTGGCGCGGCTTGCCTTCCAGCACCCGGTTCAGCCACGGGGCCGAAACGTCAAAGACCTTGCTCAGCCCGTCCACGGCCACGAGCGGGCCGGGCATTGCGGGGTAGCCCGGCGCGGAGGAACGATCGCCGCTCATGCACCCTCCCCTGCCGTGGGTGCCCCGGGCACCAGCCAGCACGCGGCCTGGGTGGCACCGGCCGGCATCAGGTCGGGCCGCTGCTCGCGGCAGCGTGGCACCACCTGCGGGCAGCGCGGATTGAAGGCACAGCCACGGGGAATGGCATTCAGGCGCGGCATCGCACCATCGATCTGCAACAGGCGTTCACGGTCTTCGTCCATCGACGGGATGCTGCCCATCAGGCCGCGGGAATACGGGTGGGCCGGGCGGTGAATGACCGAAGCCACCGGGCCGATCTCGACGATGCGCCCGGCATACATCACGGCCACGCGATCACAGGTTTCGGCGATCACACCCATGTCGTGGGTGACCAGCATCACGCTGGCCCCCTGCTCACGCGCCAGACGCTTGAGCAGCGCAATGATCTGCGCCTGGATGGACACATCCAGCGCCGTGGTGGGCTCGTCGGCGACGATCAGCCGAGGCTGCGCGGCCAGCGCCAGCGCAATCACCACCCGTTGGCGCATGCCGCCGGAAAACTGGTGGGGGTATTGGTCGATGCGCGCTTCGGGCGCCGGAATGCCGGTCTGGCGCAGGAGGTCGATGGCCCGCTCGCGGGCCTGCGCGTCGTTCAGGTCCAGGTGGGTCTGGATGGTTTCGGTCAGCTGGCGGCCGACGGAATACAAAGGGTTCAGGCTGGTCAGCGGGTCCTGGAAGACGGCGCCGATGTGGCGGCCGCGGATCTTGCGCATGTCGTCCGGGCCGAGGTTGTCGATGCGGCGGCCGTCGTAGAGGATCTCGCCCGAGGCCACGCGGCCCGGGGGTTCCAGAAGGCCGATGATGGCCGCGCCGGTAAGGCTCTTGCCCGCGCCCGATTCGCCCACCACACCCAGGATCTCGCCGGGCGCGATGTCGAAGCTGATGTCGTCCAGCGCCAGCAGCGTGCCGTGGCGCGTGGGGAACTCCACACGCAGGTTCTTGACTTGCAGCAAGGGGGTGCTCATGGTGGCCACGCCCTCACTGCAGCCGGGGATTGAGCGCATCGCGCAGCCAATCACCCAACAGGTTGACGCTCAAGGCGATGATCATCAGCACGGCCCCCGGGAAGACGGTGATCCACCACTCCCCGCTGAAGAGGAAATCGTTGCCGACGCGGATCAGGGTGCCCAGGCTCGGGCTGGTGGGCGGCACACCCACCCCCAGGAACGACAGCGTGGCCTCGATGATGACGGCCTGCGCGACGTCAATGGTGGCCAGCACCAGCACCGGCCCCAGCACATTGGGCAGCACATGGCGCCACATGATGCGGGTGTTGCTCACCCCGATGACGCGCGCGGCCTGCACATATTCCTTCTGGCGCTCCACCATGGTGCTGCCGCGCACCGTGCGCGCGTACTTGACCCAGCCCGTCAGCGCGATGGCCAGGATCAGCACGGCAAAGGCCAGGGTCTCGTGCGCGTCAGGGAACATCGCACGCCCAACACCGTCGATCAGCAGCGCCACCAGGATGGCCGGGAAGCTGAGCATCACGTCGCACACGCGCATGATGAAGGCATCGGTCTTGCCGCCGACAAAACCCGACAGCAGGCCCAGCCCCACCCCCAGCAGCACCGACAGCGCCACCGCGGCCATGCCCACAAACAGCGAGATGCGGGCGCCGTACATCAATGCCGAAAGGATGTCGCGGCCCTGGTCGTCGGTGCCCAGCACATAGCGCCACTGCCCGCCCTCGACCCAGGCCGGCGGCAAGCGGGCATCGCTCAGGTTCAGCGTGGCCAGGTCAAAGGGGTTGTGCGGGGCCAGCCAGGGCGCGCCCAGCGCGCCCACCAGGCACAGCAGCACCAGCAGCGACGAGAAGATCGCCACCGGCGAGCGCTTGAAGCTGTACCAGACATCGCCGGCGAAAAAGCGCTGCAGCGCGCTGCCGGTATCGGCCGAAGAAGCCACGGTGGCCATGGTTCAGTGCCCTCCTGCCGAGCGTTCGACACGCAGCCGAGGGTCCACCGCAAAGTACAGCAAATCGACCACCAGGTTGATGACCACAAAGATCAGGGAGATCAGGCAGAGGTAGGCCGCCATCACGGGGATGTCGGCAAACTGCACCGCCTGGATGAACAGGAAGCCCATGCCGGGCCACTGGAACACTGTCTCGGTGATGATGGCAAAGGCGATCAAGCTGCCCAGCTGCAGGCCGGTGATCGTCATCACGGGCACCAGCGTATTCTTCAACGCGTGACCGAAGTAGACGGCGCGGTCGCTCAGGCCACGGGCCCGGGCAAACTTGATGAAGTCGGTGCGCAGCACCTCCAGCATCTCGGCGCGCACCAGGCGCATGATCAGCGCCAGCTGGTAGACGCTCAGCGTGATGGCGGGCAGCAGCAGGTGCTGCCATCCGTCGGCGGTGAGCAGCCCGGTGCTCCAGCTGCCCAGGTTGATGGTGTCGCCTCGGCCAAAGCTGGGCAACCAATGCAGCCACACGGCAAAGATCAGGATCAGGAAGATGCCGATCAGAAAGGTGGGCAGAGACACCCCCAGCAGCGACGCGCCCATCACGACCTGCGCGCCCAGCCGGCCGCGGCGCAGCGCCGCATAGACACCCAGCGGGATGCCCACCAACAGCGCAATCAGCCCGGCCACCAGCGCCAGCTCCAGCGTGGCCGGCAGCCGCTCGAGGATCAGCGACGACACCTTGCGCCCCTGGCGGATGCTCATGCCAAACTCGCCCTGCACCGCGTTGCCGACAAAGGCCGCAAACTGCACGAAGAAGGGTTGGTCCAGCCCCAGGTCCTTGCGCAGCTGCTCGCGCTGCTCAACGGTGGCGTCCTGCCCGAGCAGGTTGGTGACAGGGTCGCCCACATACTGGAACAGCATGAAGGCGATGAAGGCCACCGTGAGCATCACGGCCAGGGCCTGGGCCAAACGACGAAGGATGAAGGCAAGCATGGTGTAGGAAGAAGCCCATGCATTCTGCGTGCCACCAAGCCCACGTGCCGCCGGCAAGAACTCGGGGATTCCCCGTAGCACCCTGACGCGAAGGGGGCACCTCAATGCCCCTAGCATCCGGGGTTCCTGTTTACCCCTCGTGGAGTGACTTCACCATGAACTTCAAGGCACTGTGCCTGGCGGCCACCCTGGCCGCCGCCGCCGTCGTGGCTGCACCGGCGCACGCGCAAACCCTGCGTTGGGCCGCCCAGAACGACATCCTGACGCTGGACCCGCATTCGCAGAACCACGCCACCACCAACGCCATCCTGCAGCACGCCTATGAAGGCCTGGTGCGCTACAACGCCAAGTACGAGGTGGAACCCGCACTGGCCACCAAGTGGACCTACATCTCCCCCACGCAGGTGCGCTTCGAACTGCGCAAGAACGTCAAGTTCCATGACGGTTCGCTGCTGACGGCCGACGATGTGGTCTTCTCTTATGGCCGCATCAAGCAGCCGCAGGGCACCATGGGTATCTACGTGGCCGGCGTTACCGACGTGAAGAAGGTCGACAACCACACGGTGGATTTCATCCTCCAGGGCCCCAACCCCATCCTGCTGCGCAACACGGTGAACTTCTTCATCATGAGCAAGGCCTGGGCAGACAAGAACAAGACGGCCAACACGCAGGACTACAAGAACAAGGAAGAGAACTTCGCCTCGCGCAACGTGATGGGCACCGGCCCCTACAAGATCACGGGCTGGACGCCCGAGCAGCGCGTGACAATGACGCAGAACCCTGACTGGTGGGACAAGCACACCAGCAACGTCAAGGAAGTGGTCTACACCCCGATCAAGAGCGACCCGACCCGCGTGGCTGCCCTGCTGTCGGGAGACGTCGACCTGCTGACCGACCTGCCCACCCAGGACGTCAACCGCCTGCGCAGCGACACCAAGCTGAAGGTGCTCGACGGCCCCGAAGTGCGCACCATCTACCTGGCACCCGACATGGGCAGCCCGGAGCTCAAGCACAGCAACATCAAGGGCAAGAACCCGTTTGCCGACAAGCGGGTACGCCAGGCGCTGAGCCTGGCCATCGACCGTGCCGCCATCCAGCGCAACACCATGCGTGGCCTGTCGATCCCGGCCGCGCTGCTGGTGGCTCCGGGCGTCAACGGCCACGACGAGGCCCTGGACAAGCCCGCAGCGGTCAATGTCGACGCCGCCAAGAAGCTGCTGGCCGACGCCGGCTACCCCGACGGCTTTGAAGTGCGCCTGAACTGCCCGAACAACCGCTACGTCAACGACGAGGAGATCTGCCAGAACGTCGTGGCGATGTGGGCGCGCATCGGCGTGAAGGCCCAGTTGGCGGCCGAGAACATGGCCACCTTCATCCAGAAGGTCCAGAACTTCGACACCTCCATCTACCTGCTGGGCTGGGGCGTGGCCACCTACGACGCGCAGTATTCGCTGCAGTCGCTGGTGCGCACCCGCACCGCAGGCGCCGACGGCAACTTCAACTTCAGCCGCGTCAGCGACCCCGCCCTGGACAAGCTGGTCGACGCCATGAAGACCGAGACCGACGTGCCCAAGCGCAACGCGATGATCCGTGAAGCCCTCATCCGCACCCGCGACGAGGCCCTGGTGATCCCGCTGCACCACCAGATGCGCCCCTGGGCGATGAAGGCCGGTGTGACGACCATCCACCGCTCGGACGACCGTCCTGAAGTGCGCTTCACGACCGTGAAGTGAACGCGGCGACGCGGGTGGCGGCCTGCCACCTGCGTCAGCCCCTCGGCCAGCCCAGCGCCCATCGGATACCCACGGTGTCAGACTGCCCGTCGTGCCGCCGGCCCATGGAGAGCCATCGCCTGCCCGGGCGGGATGCCCCGGTGGAGCTGGACATCTGCTTCACCTGCCAGGGCCTGTGGCTGGACCACGGCGAGAACCTTCGCCTGACAGGCGACGGCGTGGTGCAACTCTTTGGCCTGCTGCACCAACACCGCAGCGACGAGCGACAGCCCGTCGGGCAGCGACTGGGTTGTCCCCGCTGCACCCAGCCACTGGCCCAGGGCTTTGACGTGGTGCGCAGCGGCCGCTACATCACCCACCGCTGCGGCCAGCGGCACGGCCGCTTCAGCCTGTTTTCGTCCTTCATGGTCGAAAAGGGCTTTGTCCGCCAGCTCAGTTCCGGTGAAGTGAAAGCCCTGGCACAGAAGATGGCTGCCATCTACTGCAGCGGCTGCGGTGCGCCGGTGGACATCCGCCAGAACGACAGCTGCCCCTACTGCCGCACCGCCTTCTCACTGCTGGACCCGGACGCCGTGCGCCATGCGTTGCAGGCCTACCGGGAAGGGCGTTCGGGTGCAGCGGCCTCGCCACCCGCAGCGCCGACGGCCGGCACGTCCATCCCGAGTGCGTCGGCCGAGGCCCTGGCCGACAGCCTGGTGGCCATCGAACGGGAACGCAGCCGGGCCGAACGGGAGCGGCAATCGCGCGGTTTGAAGCCTCCAGCGCCGGTGAGCGGCCTGATGGTCGGTGACCTCGTGGCCGCGGGCGTGGCCACGGTCTGGGCGGTCCTGTCCGCTGGCGACGGCTGAGCGAACCCCGGCCCAGCGCCCTGAAGCCGCGTTCTGGCAGCGCGCGCCGCCGTCAGGCCAAGGCGTTGCGCACCACGCGCCCGCCCTGCATCAGCAGCCGAATGCCGTCATCGGGTTGCTGCCACATGCTGATCTCGCGCGTGGGGTCGCCGTCGACCAGCAATACATCGGCCATCGCGCCGGCCGCCAGCACACCGATCTGCCCTTCGGCCCGCAGCAGGCGGGCCGCCACCGAAGTCGCGCTCTGCAGAATCTCCGCTGGGCTTTGGGCCGGCAGGCGCAGCGCAAACTCGTCGAGCTGTCGGCGGTGCATGTGGCCCAGCAGGTCGGTGCCGAAGGCCACCGGCACGCCTTCGGCCTTGGCCAGCTGGATCGCCCTGACGCCCTGGTGGCGCACATGCTCCAGCTTGTCGAGCATCGCGGCCGACCACCCGAGCTGCGCCCCTTCCTCGGCCAGGGCCGCGTAGGTGACGAGTGTGGGCACCAGGAAAGCGCCTTCGTCGGCCATGGCCTCGGCGCTGTCTTCGTCCAGCAGGTTGCCGTGCTCGATGCTGCGCACCCCGCTGCGCACGGCCCGGGTGATGGCGCGCGGCGAATAGGCGTGGGCCATCACGTAGGTGTTGGCGGCGTCGGCTTCCTCGCAGATGGCGGCCAGTTCGGCCATCGAATACTGCGTGCCGTCGATGGGGTCAGTGGGGCTGGAGACACCGCCGCCGGCCATGATCTTGATCTGGTTGGCCCCGTTGCGCACCTGCTCGCGCACGGCGCGGCGTACCTCGGCGTCGCCGTCGGCGATGGCCCCGACAAGACCCAGGCCGGCACAGGTGCAGACCATCTCGCGCACACCCTGCGGCCGGATGTCGGCGTGGCCGCCGGTCTGCGTCAGCGGGTGCGCCGAGATGTACAGGCGCGGGCCAGCAAACAGCCCTCGGCGGACGGCCTCCTGCAAGCCGAAGTCGGCACCCGCGGCGTCGCGTACGGTGGTGAAACCGCGCTGCAGCATGCCTTCCAGGATGGGCCGCGTCATCGCGGTGATCAACGACGGCGGCTGTGCGGCCAGGCGCCAGAAATCATGCGCCACCGCCATCACGTGCACGTGGGCGTCGATCAGGCCTGGCGTGGCCACGCGGCCGCCGGCATCGATGACCGTGTCGCCGGGTGCCGGTTCACGCGGTTCGTCGGTGAGCTCGACGATGCGCTCACCCTCGACCACCAGGGTCGACTCGGGGCCCAGCGTGCCGCGCAGGCTGTCAAACGGGCGGCAATGGGTGATGAAGGTTCGTGTACTCATTTGGCACCCACCTGTACCCAGGGCACTTCCAGCCAGTTGTCGGCGCGGTGCACCACCTCGATGTTCTGGCGCGCCGCCCAGGGGATCATCTGGCGGTGCAGCGGGAGGCTGTGCACGCTGTTGCGCCACTCGCGCAGCGCCTGCTTGACGATGGCCTCGCGCTTCCTGGCGTCGGGCTCGACACTGCTGGCAGCGGCCAGCTTGTCAAAGTTGTCGTTGCGCGAACGGCCATAGTTGTAGAGCCCTTCGCCCTTGCTGCCGGGGTTGCGCATCACCGGTGTGAGGGTGGTCTCGGCGTCGGTCACGGCGCCGCCCCAGCCCAGCATGTACATCGAGGTGTCCCACTTCTCCATCTTCGGGAAGTAGGTGCTGCGGGGCATGCCATTGACCTTGATCTTCACCTTGATCTGGGCCCACATCGCCGCCAGCGCCAGGCAGATTTCCTCGTCGTTCACGTAGCGGTTGTTCGGGCAGTCGAGCGTCACCTCGAAGCCCTCGGCATACCCGGCCTCGGTCATCAGGCGGCGCGCGGCGGCCAGGTCAAAGGGCAGGCGGGACTCGAGTTCGGGGTCGTCGTAGGCACCCTTGGGCGACGGGGTGTAGCCCCCGGTGGGCACACTCAGGCCGTTCATCAGCTTGGTGCGCAGGGTCTCGATGTCCACCGCGTGGTACAGGGCGCGGCGCACGCGCACATCCTTGAACGGGTTCTTGTCCTTCATGCTGCCGTAGATCAGCTCGTCGCGCTGCTGGTCCATGCCGATGAAGATGATGCGGTTCTCAGGGCCGGTGATCACCTTCACCCCGCTGATGCTGCGCAGGCGCGGGATGTCGCGGGGTGCCGGGTCCAGCACAAAGTCGATCTCGCCGGAGATCAGTGCGGCCAGCCGCGTGGCGTCGTTGCTGATGGGCGTGTAGACAATCTCCTGCACATTGCCCGTGGCGTCGGCCCTGCCGCCATTCCAACCCCACCAGGCCGGGTTGCGCTTGAAGGTGGTCTTGATGCCGGGCTGGCGCGTGGCAAGCACGTAGGGCCCGGTGCCATTGGCGTGGAAGCTGGCGTGGCTTTCTTCCTTGTTCTTGAAATCCAGCGGCCGCGTGACCTTGTGCTTCTCCGACCAGCTGCGGCTCATGATGTAGACCGAATCCAGGTGCTGCAGGAAGATCGGGTTGACCTTGTCGAGGCGGAATTCCACGGTCAGCGGGTCGATGGCCACGGGTGTGCCTACGGCGTTGGCGTAGACGCTGAAGGTAGACACCGGGCTCTTGGCGCGGTTGACGGAGAACACCACGTCGTCGGCCGTGAAGGGTGTGCCGTCATGAAACTTCACCCCCTGGCGCAGCTTGAAGCGCCAGGTCAGCGGCCCGGTCTGCTGCCATTCGGTGGCCAGCGACGGCGCCAGGTTGAGCTGGCGGTCGTAGCGGGTCAGCCGCTCATAGACCTGGCCGTTGAGGCTGTTGTTGAGGCCTTCGTTCTGCGACTGCGGGTCCATCGTCAGGGCGTCGCCCTGGGTGGCCCAGCGCAGCGTCTGCGCCGAGACGGCCGCGGGCAATGCTGCTGAGGCCAGCACGGCCAACAGCGTCAGCGATGCGCGGGTACCGGCCCTGGCCGCTGCCCAGCAACGGGCCAGCGGCCCGCCGAAGTGGGTGAGGTTCATCGTTGTTCTCCATCGTGCCAGGGGCATGGGGCGGCGCGCGCGGGTGTGTCGAGGGTGCAGGGGTGAACGTGTGTCAGGCAGACCCGGCCTCAGGGCACCGGAGCACCCTGCAGGAACCAGCGAGCGACCAGCTGGCGTTCGTCTTCGGTGATCTGGGTGGCGTTGTTCATGGGCATCAGCCGCAGCACGGCCACCTGCTGGTGCACCGACAGCGCATGCTGCTTGAGCAGGGCCGGTGTGTGCAGCGCCACATTCTTCTGCTGCACCTGCGCGTTGTGGCACATCAGGCAGCGTTGTTCGATGACGGCCTGCACCTGGGCAAAGCTGACGGGCTCAGCCGCCTTTGCAGCGGCAGGCTGCGCCACGGGCGCCGGCTTCAGGGCCACCACCAGCACCAGGATCAGCACCACCCCCACCCC
>JAJTDE010000206.1 GCA_021298085.1 Rubrivivax sp. | reverse complement strand
CTGCTGCACCCCGACATCGGCTATTACGCGAGCATCTCGCGCGGCTATCGGGAGCGTGTCATCGACGCCGGCTACCAGGACACGCTCCGGCAGGGGCAGGCGCTTCGCGCGCTTCACGCCTGAATACCTGAGCACCCGAGCGGGCCCGCCGCCCGACGGGGCCGCGCCGGGCCTGGAGGCCCGTGCCTGTGATGCCACAGGCCACGAACAGCACCCCGCGGGCGCTGCTTTTTGCCGCTTGTCGGCCCCCACTCGAGAGGCCTAATGCCAACGCTGGCAATCGGGCGTGCGCCCTGTCAGGATGGCTCGCGCGCTTCGGCGTGGCGCAGCCGGCTTGACACCGCCGGTATGGCATGAAGCTCAACGACATTCCCCCACCCTTTCTGGCCCATCTGAAGCCTGGCTCGCGCCCCGGCGGGGTGGCCGCGCGTCGGCCGGCCGATGGTCAGCCTGGTGCGGCGGCGGCGCCACAGATGCTGGTGGACGGACCCGGGTGGGCGGCCACCGAGCCGATGTCGCTGCCCACACTGACCCGCGCCTTGCCCGCGCCGGCGGCGTCGAACCCGCGGGTGGCCGCGCGGACAAGTGCGCCATCACCCGCACAGACAGTCGCACAGACAGCCGCGCACACCGCAGCGCCTTCACCGCAGACTACGCCTTCAGCGCAGACATCGCAGCCAACACACGACGTCCCGGCCCTGCCAGCCGTCATGCCGTTCCTGTTTGAACTGCAGGCGCTGGCCATGCGCGAATCGGAATTCGACACGGCCGCGACCACGGTGCTGTACCGTGACCACCGCGTGCCGGTGCAGCGCCAGTTGCTGAACGCGGCCGACGAGGTGATGGACCGCGAGTCGCTGCTGGAGGCGCCCACACCCCCTGGGCGTCGGACGCCGCCAGCCATTGCGCTGGCCAGTTTGCTGCGGGGTGCGGAGGTGCCGGCCTGCCTGGGCATGGCCTTTGCCATGCCCGACGGCGCCCGTGGCGCCTTGCTGGTGGAGTTGAGGCGCGGCACCACCATGGCTGACCGCAGCCTGGCCCAGGACGCCGCGCTGTTTGTCGGGCCGGTGCTGATGCTCAAGGCCCAGGCCTCGAGCGGCTGGGCCAGCCGCCTGAAACGCCGTCTGCGCCCCTACGACGAGCGCCAACGGCGCAGCCGCATCTCCACGCCGGCGCTGGTGGTGGCCCCGCTGCTGCTGGCGGCGATGGCCGGCGCGTTCTGGCCCAGCACCCACCACGTGGTGGCGCAGGGCCGCATCGAAGGACATGGCCAGCGGGTGGTGCCAGCGCCGCTGGACGGCTTCCTGGCCAGCGTGGCGGTACGCCCGGGTGAACCGGTCAAGGCGGGGCAGGTGCTGGCCAGGCTCGACGACAAGGAAGCGCTGCTGCAGGCCGAACGCACCCAGGCCGAGCGGCGCCAGTTTGAACGCCAGTACCTGGACGCACTCACCCGTGAGGACGCAGCGGCCACCGAGATCGCGCGTTCCAAGCTGGAGCAGGCCCGGGCGGCCGATGAGCTGGCGCAGTCACGCCTGAGCCTGTCGCGGCTGGTGGCACCCTTTGATGGCGTGGTCATCAGTGGCGACCTGCTGTCCACGATCGGCAGCCCCGTCAAGCGCGGTCAGGAGCTGATGGTGGTGGCACCCTCACAGACATGGCGTGTGGTCGCCGAGGTCGACGAGGCCGACATCGGCCATGTCGCGCCGGGCCAGCCCGCGCGCATCCTGCTGGCCAGCCAGTCCGAGGCGGCGGCGTCGTTTGCCGTGACACGGGTCAGCCCAGTGGCGCAGGCCAGCGAGGGCCGCAACATCTTTGAAGTGGAAGGCCTGCTGGCCAGCGCTGACGGCCCGGCGGCCACCCAGCTGCGGCCGGGTCAGCGCGGCATCGTTCGCATCGAGGCGGGCGAGCGCCCGCCAGCCGCGGTGTGGTGGGAGCGTGCCAGCCATGCCCTGCGGCGCGCCCTGTGGTCGCTGATGGCCTGACGGCTTCTGCCACCCATCCCATGCTCCGCGCGGCCACCAGCCCCCCGCTCCGCCAGCCCTCGGCAGGTGCCGAGAGTGTTGTGGACAGCGTTGAGCTGTACTCACCCGAGTGGTACCGCGCCAGCAAGCTTCGGCTGCACCTGCGGCCGGGTCTTCAGGTGTCGCGCCAGACGGTACGCGGCACCGTCTGGCAGGTGCTGACCGACCCTTACACCGGGCGGCAGCACCGCTTCAACGAAGCCGCCTGGCGCCTGATCGCGGCGCTGGATGGTGAACACACGCTGGACGAGGTCTGGCACACGCTGCTGGCGCACCATGGCGACGACGCGGTGACGCAGTCCGAGGCCCTGAGGGTGCTGTCGCACGCCTTTTCGGCGCAGCTGCTCCTGGGCCAGCTGAATGCCGATGCGCGCGCGCTGGTGAAGAACCAGCGCAAGGGCCTTCGCCAACGCCGCCGCGCCGCCATCAACCCACTGGCCTTCCGGATGCCGCTGTGGAACCCGGATGCCCACCTGGAACGTTGGGCACCGAAGGTGGCCTGGCTGTTCACGCCCACGGCACGAGCCCTTGGGTGGGTCGTGGCGCTGATCGGCCTTCTGGGCCTGCTGTGGCAGGGTCCTGCCCTGGCGCGCGAAGCCATGGCCAGCGAGGGCTCGTTGCGCCTGCTGCTGGCGATGTGGCTGGCCTGGCCGGTGATGAAGGCGCTGCACGAGATGGCCCACGCCTTCACCATCAAGCTGATGGGCGGCGAGGTGCATGAGATCGGCATCACGCTGATGCTGCTGACCCCGCTGCCGTATGTCGACGCCACGGCCTCGGCGGCGTTTTCCGACAAAGGTGACCGCGCCGCCGTGGCCGCGGCGGGGATCTGGGTTGAAGCCCTGCTCACCGCCCTGGCCCTGGGGCTGTGGCTGGTGCTGCAGCCTGGCCTGCCGCGCGACATCTGCCTGGCGGTGGTGCTGGTTGGCGGTGTCAGCACCTTGCTGGTCAATGGCAACCCGCTCATGCGCTACGACGGCTACCACGTGATGGCCGATCTGCTGGAGCTGCCCAACCTCGCACCGCGCAGCCTGCGCTGGTGGAGCCAGTTCCTGCAGCGTCGGCTGCTGGGCGAACGCCGCGCGCAGATGCAGGACCTCTCCCGCGGCGAACAACCCTGGCTTGTCGCCTACGCGCCCCTGTCGTGGCTGTGGCGTGTGGCGCTGATGCTGACGCTCGCGCTGGGCCTGAGCCACTTCAGCCAGGTGTTGTCCATGCTGCTGCTGGGCATGGCCGCCTGGATGGGCCTTCTGGGCCCGGCCTGGAAGACCTTGCGCTGGGTGTGGAAGGCCCCTGAAGCGGCCGGCAACCGGGTGCGCGGTGGCGTGGCCGTGGCCTTGGCCGCGGGTGCAGGCCTGGCGGCCATGTTCATGGTGCCGATGGTGGACCGTACCCATGCCCCGGGCATCGTCTGGTTGCCCGACGAAGCCTTTGTGCGGCTGCACACCGATGCGCGTGTGGAGCGGTTTCTGGTGAAGGATGGCCAGACAGTCAAGGCGGGTGATCCGGTGGCGGTGCTGCGCAACGAGGACCTGATGGCCGAACTGGCCAAGGCCGAGCAGGCGCTGGGCGCGGCGCAGGTGGAACGCCTGCTGCGCTTCGAGAACGATGCCCCACGCCTGGCGGTGGCCGAAGACCAGCTGGTCCGCCAGCGCGCCGAGGTTGAACGGCTGCGTCAGCAGGTGCAGTCGCTGGTGGCCCGTGCGGCCGTGGATGGCACGGTGGTGCTCAGCCAGCCGCACCGCCTGGAAGGCCGCTGGCTCTCGCAGGGTGAGCTGCTGGCCCAGGTGCTGCCCCCCGGGGGTGCGCGGGTGCGCGCCCTGGTGCGCAACGAGGATGTGGCCCGTGTGCAGGGTACCGTGGACGCCATTCAGGTGACGCTGGCCGACCGGGCTGACGACACACTGCCGGCCACACTGGAGCGCAGCGTGCCGCGCGCCAGCCGGGAGCTGCCCAGTGCCGCGCTGGGGCGCCCAGCCGGTGGGCCCGTGCTCGTGGACAGCGCCGACACCAGCGGCCGCACCGCCCAGGAGCCGCGGTTTGCGGTGGACCTGCGCCTGCCGGCGCAGTCTTCTGCCCGGGTGGGTACACGCGCCATGGTCAGCTTCGAGCACGGGCACACCGTGGCCGCTGCCGTGCTGCTGCGGGTGGTGCGCGCGCAGTTTCTGCGGCACTTTGCCCAATGAGCCTGCGGGCCACGCCATTCTGGGTGCCAGCAGGGGTGGCCACACCGGCACCCACACCCGCACAGGCACCCGCACAGGCATCCGCACAGGCACCCGCACAGGCATCCGCACAGGCATCCGCACACCCCGCCACGGCGCTGCCCGCCCCGCGGCCCTGGCCGCTGGGGCGCTACAGCTCACCGCGCCTGTGGCGTGCCTGGGCCGGCGCACGCGACGACGCCCTGGCGCTGGGCCGCGCGGGCCTTCGCGAGCAGGCCTGGCAGCTGCGCAGCGGCCTGCGGGTGTCGGAACTGGCCAGTGCCAGTGGCGCCCGCGCGCTGGGTCTGGTTGCCGCCGCGGCGCAGGCCGTGCTGGGCTTTCGGGTGCATGACGAGCAGGCGCTGGCGGCCTGGTTGATGCTGCAGGGCCGCCTGGCCGAGATGGCCACCGGTGAGGGCAAGACGCTGGCCACCGGGCTGGCCGCTGCCACGGCCGCCCTGGCCGGGCTGCGGGTGCACGTGATGACGGCCAATGATTACCTGGTCGGCCGCGACCGGGCGCAGCTGGATCCCCTGTTCCAGTTGCTGGGCCTCAGCAGCGCAGCCGTGGTGCACAGCATGGCCCGCGAAGAGCGGGTGCCGGCCTACCACGCCGACATCGTCTACGTCACCGCGCGCGAACTCGTGTTCGACCACCTCAAGGACCACCTGTCGCAGCACGCCGAGCGGGACCCGCGTGTGTTGCGCGCCCGGGCGCTGGGTGAACACGATGGATCACCCGTGGGCCAGCCCGTGGCGGCCCAACCCCTGGTGCCGTGCCTGCAGCAGGCCTTTGTCGACGAGGCCGACAGCATCCTGCTCGACGAAGCCAGTGTGCCCTTCATCCTGTCGGCACCCGGTGCGGAACCCGCCGCGCTGCCCCTGCAGCTGGCCCGCCGCTGCGCCTTGCAGTTGCCCCCTGAGGCCTACCGGCTGATGCCGCGGCAACGCAACGCCCGGCTGACCGACGACGGGCGACGCCAGGCCCAGGCGATGCTGCAGGGCCTGGCCCGGCCGGGTGGACCGCTGTGGCCCATGCGCCTGGCCCTGGAGCTGGTGCGCGCAGCGCTGGTGGCCGAGCACCTGCTGCAGCGGGGCCGGGATTACGCCCTGAAGGACGACGCCTTGGTGCTGATCGACGAGGTGACGGGCCGGGTCGCCGAGGGCCGCCAGTGGAACCACCCGCTGCAGGCGATGGTGGAGCTGAAGGAAGGTCTGCCACCGTCGGCACCGATGTGCACCGCCGCGCGCATCACCTACCAGCGGCTGTTTCCGCGGTACGAGCGCCTGGGCGGGTCCAGCGGCACGCTGCGCGAGGCCCGGGCCGAGCTGCGCGCGCTCTACGGCTTGGGCTGCAGCACGGTTGCACGGGTGCGGCCGTCGCAGCGGGTATCGCTCGGCCGACGCCTGTTTCGGGATGAGCAGGCGCGGCAGCGGGCCTGTGTGGCGCGTATTCAGGCCCTGCGTCGTCAGGGACGGCCGGTGCTGGTGGGTACCGACAGCGTCCAGGCCAGCGAGCAGCTGTGCGCGCTGCTCACCCGTCAGGGCATCCCGCACACCGTGCTGAACGCGGTGCAGGACGCCGAGGAAAACCGGGTGGTGGCACAGGCCGGCGAAGCCGGTTGCGTCACCGTGACCACCAACATGGCCGGGCGGGGCACCGACATCGTCCTCAGCCCGGCGGCGCGCCAGGCCGGAGGGCTGCATGTCATCCTGGCCCTGAGCAACCGCAGCCGGCGCATCGACCGCCAATTGGCCGGGCGCGCTGCGCGCCAGGGCGACCCGGGTTCAGACGAGGCCCTGTTGAGCCTGGACGACCCACCGATGCGGCTGTGGCTGCCCGCTGCGCTGCGCAAGCTGCTGCAGGCCGCCGCTGACCGGAATGGCGAGCTGCCCCGCGGCAGTGCCGCTGCCGTGTGCGCCTGGGTGCAGCGCCGCAGCGAGTGGCGCGACTGGCAGCACCGCCGGGACTTGGGCCTGCAGGAAGACCAGACCGCCGACGCCCTGGCCTTCAGTGGTGTTCAGGAGTGAGGCCGCCGGCCGCGGCTAATCACACGATCACCGTGCCGCAGTTTGCGGCCCAATCATCGGACAGTTCGTCACCTGGATGGGCGGCTGCCAGCCCATGAGAGTTCCCGCTTCTGCTCCCGCAACGCCCATGGCCCCATCACGCGGCCTGGTGGCGCGGTGCGTGGCCGGTCGGCGCCCTGTGCTGCCGCAGGGTCTGGCCGTGCTGGGCCTGTGGGCCCTGTGCAGCGCGGCCCAGGGACAAGCACCGGCTGGTGTGTCGCCAGGCGTTCAGGCCGGCCTGGATTGCCTGATCCAGCCAAGCCAGACGGTGCAGGTGGGCACCGCCAGCTCGGGCGTCGTGGAAGCCGTGCGTGCCGAGCGGGGTGACCTGGTCCGCAAGGGTCAGGTGCTGGTGCAGCTGGATTCCCGCGTGGAACGTGCCGCACTGGCCATGGCCCGCGAAAAGGCCGACCAACTGGGCGAGATGAAGGCCACCAAGGGGGCCAGCGAGCTGGCGCAGCGCGAGCTTCAGCGCGCGGCCGATCTGGTCAAGGACAACTTTGTCTCCAAGACCTACTACGACCGCCAGCGCGCCGAACTGGAAGTGGCCTCGGGCCGCGGCCAGCAGGCCGAGGAGAGGCGCCGCCTGGCGGAGCGTGAACTGCAGCTGGCTGCCGCGCAACTGGCCCAGCGGACCGTGTCGTCGCCAATCGACGGCGTGGTGGTCGAGCGCCTGGTCTCACCCGGCGAATATGTCGAACAGAAACCGGTGTTGCGCATCGCGCAGGTGGACCCGCTGCGCGTGGACGTGCTGGTGCCAGCGGCTGCCTTCGGGCAGGTCAGCCTGGGCAGCCG
>JAJTDE010000205.1 GCA_021298085.1 Rubrivivax sp. | reverse complement strand
CGGGCAGGCCCTGGCGTTCCAGCTTGGCCCGGTTGACGATGTCCATCACCTGCGCGGCCTGGGCGCCGCCCATCACGGCGGTGCGGGCCGTCGGCCAGCTGAAGATGAAGCGGGGGTCGAAGCCGCGGCCGCACATGCCGTAGTTGCCGGCGCCGAAGCTGCCGCCCACCACCACCGTGAACTTGGGCACCCGCGCATTGGCCACCGCCTGGATCATCTTGCTGCCGTGCTTGATGGCGCCCGCGTGTTCGGCGGCGCGGCCCACCATGTAGCCGGTGGTGTTCTGCAGGAAGACCAGCGGCGTGCCGGTCTGGTCACAGAGCTGGATGAACTGTGCCGCCTTGGTGGAGCCGGATGGCTGGATGGGGCCGTTGTTGCCGATCCAGCCCACCGTGTGCCCCATCAGCCGGGCGTGGCCGCAGACGGTATCGGGCGCGTAAGCGGCCTTGAATTCGAGGAAATCGGAGCCGTCGACCAGCCGTGCCAGCAGTTCGCGCACGTCGTAGGGTTCACGCTCGTCGGCCGGCACCACGCCCAGCAGTTCCTCGCGGGGGTAGAGCGGTTCGGCAAAGGCTGCAGGTGGCGAGACCGTGTCCCAGGGGAGCTTGTCAATCAACTCTCGGGCCAGGGCAATCGCATGCGCGTCGTTGTCGGCCAGGTATTCACCCAGGCCGGTGGTCTCGGCGTGCATCTGCGCGCCGCCCAGGGTTTCTTCGTCGGCCACCTCGCCAATGGCCGCCTTGACCAGCGGCGGGCCGGCCAGGTAGATGCTGGAGCGGCCGCGCACCAGCACGACATAGTCGCTCAGGCCGGGCAGGTAGGCGCCACCGGCGGTGGATGCGCCATGCACGACGGCGATCTGCGGAATACCGGCGGCCGACAGGCGTGCCTGGTTGGCAAAGCTGCGGCCACCCTCGACAAAGATCTCGGCCTGGTAGAGCAGGTTGGCGCCGCCCGATTCCACCAGCGACACCAGCGGCAGCTTGTTCTCCCGGGCCAGTTCCTGCGCGCGCAGTGCCTTTTTCAGGCCCATCGGGGCGACGGTGCCGCCCTTGATGCCGCTGTCGTTGGCCGACACCAGCACCCGTTTGCCGGCCACCACGCCGATGCCGACGATGGAGCCGCCGCCCAGCACGCTGCGCTGGCCGTCGTCGTCGTGCATGCCCAGGCCGGCGAGCGGGCTGAGTTCGAGGAAGCCGCTGTCGCGGTCGAGCAGGCGGGCCACCCGTTCACGCGGCAAGAGCTGCCCGCGCTTGGCAAAGGTGCCGGCCTTGGACGCCGATTCCGCCACCACGCGGGCCTGCAGCGCCAGCACGGCGTCCAGCCGCTCCTGCATGCGCGCCACGTTGGCGCAAAAGCCGGCCGACCCGGCATCCAGCTGCGAACCCAGCACCGGCATGGTCAGCCGCCCTTACTTCAGCACGTCGGGCGTCACGGCGCGGTGAAACCCGTCAAAGGCCGTGGAGCGGGCCTGCTCACCGAGCGGGAAGATCTCGCTGCCCAGCGAGGCCGCGCCGTCGATCTGCAGCGTGACGCCGGTGATGAAACCGGCCGCGGGCGACAGCAGGAAGACGATGGCGCCGCTGACTTCGGCCTCCAGCCCCATGCGCCGCAGGGGCACGTGCTGCTTCAGCCGGGGGATCATGGCCTGGATGGGCCCGCGGTAGGTGTCCATGCCGCTGGAGGCGATCCAGCCGGGCGCCACGGCATTGACGCGCACGCCGGCGTGGGCCCATTCGAAGGCCGCCGTCTGCGTGAGGTTGCTCATGCCCGCGCGGGCGGCGCCGGAGTGGCCCATGCCCGGCATGCCATTGCGAAAATCGGCCGTCATGTTGACGATGGCGCCACCGTGCGCCTGCATGCACTGGTTGAACAGCTCACGCATCATCAGGAAGCCGCCGGTGAGGTTGTTGCTCACCACGGCGTCGAAGCCCTTCTTGGAGATGGCGGCCAGTGGCGACGGAAACTGCCCGCCAGCGTTGTTCACCAGCCCGGCCACCGGGCCATGGGCCTGCAGCACCTGCTGCACCCCGGCCTTCACGGCCTCTTCATCGCGGATGTCAAAGGCCACGGGGCTGCAGCGGCCACCGTCCTGGGTGATCTCTTCGGCCACCGCCGCGAGCTTCTCGGCGGTGCGGCCGCTGATGACCACGTGGGCGCCCAGCGCCGCCAGCTCATGGGCCACGCAGCGCCCGATGCCACTGCCGCCGCCGGTGACCCAGTGCACCTGGCCGGCAAACAGGCCGGGCCTGAAGACGCTGCGGTAGTGGCTGGCTGGGCTGGGGCTGGCGTCAGGCATGGGTAGGGGGCGGGGTCAATCCTGCAAGAAAAGCCGCTGAATCATCGACGTGGCCGTCGGGTGACGTCTGTAGGGGCTTCCCCGCTGACGTCCGTCACCGGCTTGTCAATGCGGCGCCACGGGTGCGCCACGCGGCAGCCACTCGGTTGGCAGTCTCGGCTGCGTGGCGCACAATGCCCGCTGTGACCACTGTTCTGGTGCATGCTCCTGAGCGCGATGATCTTTGACCCTCATTCCACGCGTTGGCCGCGCTGGGCCGGCATGACGCTGTTGACTGTCGGCCTGTGGACCGTGGCGGGCTGCGCCCAGGTGTCAGTGACGTCGTCGACGGTGGACGCCACGGCTACGGTGCCCCCTGTGCCGGGCTGCCCTGATCACGCGCAGGTGGATGCCCTGGTCAAGCGTTATGCGTCGCTGCAGGCCATGCCAGCCCCGCAGGTGCCGCCGTCGCCTGAAGCCGCGGCCTGTGGCGCCGCACGGTGGGTGGCGGCGCTGCGGCCCAGCCTGGGCCCAGTGGTGGGCTACAAGGCCGGCTTGACAAACCCCGCCGTTCAGCAGCGCTTCGGCATCGCCAGCCCGTTGCGCGGCACGCTGCTCAAGGGCATGCTGCTGGCCGATGGGGCCACTGTGCCAGCGCGTTTTGGCGCCAGGCCCTTTGCCGAGCCCGACCTGGTCGTGGAAGTGGCCAGCGCGGGCATTCATGGGGCCGCCACACCGCTGGAGGTGCTGGGCCACCTGCGCAGCGTCAGGCCCTTCATCGAGCTGCCGGACACCCTGCTGGAAGACCCATCCAAGATCAACGCCAACTTGCTGACGTTCCTGAACGTGGGGGCCCGGTTGGGCGTGTTGGGGGCACCCATTCCCGTGGTCGCCGACGCCGCCTTCGCAGAACGCCTGCGCACCATGACGGTGGTGGCCACCGACAGCAGCGGCCAGGAACTCAGCCGTGCCCCGGGCGCGGCCATCCTCGGGCACCCCCTGAATGCCGTGCTGTGGCTGGCGGCTGACCTGAAAAAGGCCGGCATCACGCTGCAGCCCGGTGATCTGCTGTCACTGGGCGCGTTTGGCAACCTGGCGGTCTCTCCCGGGCAGCGCATCCGTGTCCGCTACGAAGGGCTGCCGGGCGGGCCTTCGGTGTCGGTCAGCTTCCGGTGAAGGCGTCGGTGTTTTCCGTGTCGGTGGCCCACCCCAAACCCCTGATCCCCACCCCGCCGGGCACCTGGCGGGCCTATGCCGGCATGCTGCTGCGCCACCGGCGCGGCCTGTCAGGTGACGAACGCCTGCCCATCATCGGCCGCAGCACCGGCCCGGTGAAGCTGCAGCCGGCCTGGCTGGCGGCCTACCGGGCGCTGATCGGCCTGCCGGATGAACCCGCGGTGCTGCCGCCGCTGGCCCTGCAGGTGGCCGCCGCACCGCTGCACCTGGAAATCCTCGCCGACCGCCAGTTTCCCTTCAGGGCCATGGGTCTGGTGCACCTGTCGCAGCGGGTGGACCAATCGGTGGCCGTGATGCCAGGCTCGGTGCTGCAGCTGGAAGCCTTCACCGGGCGCTGCTCGCAGGGGCGCCGTGGCCTGCAGTTTGAGCTCATCACCGAGGCGCGCCGGGAAGGGCGTCTGGTCTGGCGCGGCATCAGCGTGGTGCTGGTGCGGCCCCGCAAGGGTGACAGCGCGCCGGCTGACGGCCCAGTGCTCGGTACGTCGGTGTTGCCGCCATCGGGTGGGGCCTGGTCGTCACTGGGCCGCCTCACGGCCCCCGAGGACACCGGCCGCCGCTACGCCCGCATTGCGGGCGATTGGAATCCCATCCACCAGCGCGCCTGGCTGGCTCGCCGCTTCGGGTTTGACCGTGCCATCGTGCACGGCACTTGGACACTGGCACGTGCCATGGCCGCTGCCGGCTGGCCGCAGCACGAGGCCTACTCGCTGCACGCCAACTTCCGCAAGCCGGTGCTGCTGCCGTCCACGCTGTCGCTGTGGACGCAGCAGACGCCGTCGGTGCAGGCCTTGCGGGTGACCGACGAAGACGGTGATACCGAACACCTGGTGCTGCGCCTTGAGCCGGCCCAGCTGGGCGCCTTCTGAGCCTGCCGGCTGGGTGCTTCTGCCGTGACGCGCTTTGACAGGCTTGACGCGCTGCGGGGCGTGGCCATCGTCTGGATGGCAGTCTTCCACTTCTGCTTTGACCTGAACCATTTCAGGCTGCTGGAGCCGCGCCAGAACTTCTATCTCGACCCGTTCTGGACATGGCAGCGCGCCAGCATCGTCAGCCTGTTCCTGCTGTGCGCAGGGGCCGGCCAGGCGGTGGCCCTCCGCCAAGGCCAGCCCTGGGGCCGCTTCTGGCGGCGCTGGGGGCAGATCGCCCTGTGTGCGCTGCTCGTCAGTGCCGGCTCTGCGCTCATGTTTCCCCGCAGCTGGATCTCCTTTGGCGTGCTGCATGGCCTGGCCGTGATGCTGGTGATGTGCCGGCTGCTGGCGCCGGCCGGACGCGGGCTGTGGGTGCTCGGTGCGGTGGCGGTGACGGCGCCGACCTGGGCAGCCCATGCCCGCTTCAACAGCCCATTGTGGGATTGGACGGGCCTGGTCACCGTCAAGCCCATCACCGAAGACTGGGTGCCGGTGCTGCCCTGGCTGGGCGTGATGCTGTGGGGCATGGCGGCCATGCAATGGCTGCTGAAGGCACGCCCTGGCTGGGTACAGGGCCCGCTGGCGCGCGGGCTGCAGCCTCTGGCCGTGCTGGGCCGATGGAGCCTGAGCTTCTACATGCTGCACCAGCCGGTGCTCATCGCCGGCATCGTGCTGTGGCTGTGGCTGGCCACCGGGCGCCTGCCGCTGTAGAGCGAGCGCGCAGACCCTGAAGGTACGCCAGCGCGCCAGTGCGCCTTTAAGCCAGTGCGCGGGCCATCAAGCCACTGCGAACCCAAACAGCGCGGGTACGTGGGGATGGTCCGCCTGGTTTCAAGGCTCTGCGATGTGGTGGGGCATGCCCAGAGGCTTGACCCTTGAAGACGCCCCACGAGGCCCTAACTGAGAAAGCAAGCGGGGGCCACAGGGGCTCCCGGGAATCACCGGCCGCCGTGGTGTCTGTGGCGGCCACCCTTGGAGATTGCCATGTTTGCCAGCCCCTTCCTGTCGCGTGACGTGTTCACCGAATTTGACCGCCTGCAGCGCGAGTTGCAGAACGTGTTCGACAGCGGATCTGATGCCCGCGGCCCCGCGCTGAATGCCAGCACCACTGCCGATGCGGTGGACGTCCAGCTGCTGGTGCCCGGCGTGGACCCGGCGTCCTTCGACGTGCAGATCGAAGGCGGTGTGCTGACCGTGGCCGGCGAACGGCCAGCGCCGGGGCGTGGCGCAGAAGAGCGCGCTGCCGTGCGCCAGCAGGAACGCTTCTTCGGCAAGTTCCGGCGCGCCTTGCGCCTGCCCGAAGACGCCAACGCGGACGATGTGCAGGCCAGCTACCGCGAGGGTGTGCTGCATGTGCGCGTGGCACGCCGTGTTCCGGTGCCGGCACGCCGCATCACCGTGCAGTGAACCAGCCTCAACAGCCTCGACTGCCCAACTGCCCAACTGCCCACCTCAACACACAAGGACCACCATCATGAACGCCCGCACCGACATCTCCCGCCTTCAGCGCGACATCACCGGCCCCGCCATCGTGCCGGCGGTCGACGTCATCGAAGACGCCCAGGGCCTGACCCTCTATGCCGACCTGCCAGGTGTCAGCCGCGACGCGCTGCGCATCGACATCGACGGCGACACGCTCACCATCGAAGGTCAGCGCAGCGACACGCCGCCTGCCCAGCAGACGCTCTACACCGAACGGCCGGGGCAGGTGTTTCGCCGCAGCTTCACGCTGGGCAAGGCACTGGATGCCGGCCAGGTGAGCGCTGAGCTGTCGGCCGGCGTGCTGCGGCTTCGCATCCCGAAGGCCCCGCATGCGCAGGTGCGCCGGGTGCCTGTGCAGGTGAGCTGAGCGCTGGAACTGCCGCCGCCGCTGCCGGCCCAGGC
>JAJTDE010000204.1 GCA_021298085.1 Rubrivivax sp. | reverse complement strand
GGCCCCTCAATGTGCGATGCCGGCTGCGGCGGCTTCGTCGATCAGCCGGCCGGTGTGGAAGCGCTGCAGCTGAAAGGGTTCAGCGAGCTCGTGGTTGCGCCCCGTGGCCAGCACATGGGCCAGCGTCCAGCCACCCACCGGGATGGCCTTGAATCCGCCCGTGCCCCAACCGCAGTTGATGAACAGGCCTGGCACCGGCGTGGCACCGATGATCGGGCTGCTGTCCTGCACCACGTCCACGATGCCGGCCCATTGCCGCAGCAGGCGCAGGCGACCCAGGCTGGGGAACATCTCCACGCTGGCGGCCACCACGTGCTGCATCACCTCGAAGCTGCCGCGCTGCGCGTAAGACGGGAAGTGGTCCAGCGCCCCGCCGATCACCACCTCGCCCTTGTCGCTCTGGCTCCAGTAGGCGCCCAGTGACGGCGACAAGGTCACCGTGTTGAGCACCGGCTTGACGGGCTCACTGACCATGGCCTGCAGCGCATAGCTGGTGACGGGCAGCTGGAATCCCGCCAGGCCGGCCAGCACCGACGAGTGCCCGGCCACCGCCAGGGCCACCTTGTCAGCGCGGATCTCGCCGCGTTTCGTGCTGACGCCCACCACGGTATTGCCCTTCTTGAGGAAGCCGGTGACGGCGCAGTTCTGCACGATGTCCACGCCCATGGCTGACGCGCCGCGGGCATAGCCCCAGGCCACGGCGTCGTGCCGCGCAGACCCGCCGCGGCGCTGGATGAACCCACCGAGGATCGGGAAGCGGGCATCGGCGCTGAAGTTCAATCGCGGCTCCAGTGCCTGCACCTGCCGGGCATCGAGCAGTTCGGCGTCGATGCCGTTGCACAGCATGGCATTGGCCCAGCGTGACTGGGCGTCCAGGTCATGCCGTGAGTGCGCCAGCGTCAGCACGCCACGTTGGCTGAACATGATGTTGAAGTTGAGCGCATTCGACAACTGTTCGTACTGCTGAACCGAGAAGTCATACAGGCGCGCGCTCTCGGGATAGAGGTAGTTCGAGCGCACGATGGTGGTGTTGCGGCCGGTGTTGCCGCCACCGATCCAGCCGGCCTCGAGCACCGCGACGTTCGTGATGCCGTGGTTCTTCGCCAGGTAGTAGGCCGTGGCCAGGCCGTGCCCGCCGCCGCCGATGACGATGACGTCGTAGTGCGGCTTGGGTTCGGCCTCGCGCCAGGCGGGCGCCCAGTCGCTGTGGCCTGTGCGGGCAGCGGCGAACAGGTTCCTGGCAGAGTAGCGCTTGCGCGCGGGTGTCGGATGGGGCTTCAAGGTGCTGCAAGCCTAGTGCGGGTGAGAGGCCCGGACTTGTGCCGGACGAACGAATAGTTGGTCGTTTGCAATTTCCGTTCAGGCGCTGTTGCCGGTGGCCCGCGCATGGCGCCTGGCCAACCCGGGCGACACCCGTTGCGGAGCGCTCCTGCGAGATCGAATGGTCAATATACTATCCACTCAGTCCAGGCGCCTAAGCAACATCAAACAAGAGATCCTCAGATGACCGGTACGCAGCCCTTGAACGTGGACGAAATACTGACCGGAATCCGTGCGTGGATCGAAATCGAGAGCCCCACCGATGATGCCGAAGGCATGGCCCGTATGGCTGCCCGGGTGCAGGCCGACTACGAGGCCATCGGGGTGCGCGTTGAGCGCATTGCCGGGCGGGATGGTTTTGGCGACCACCTGCTGGCGATCGCCGACCAGCACTGCCCACCCGAGGCCGCCGCGGGCCCGGGCGTGCTCATCCTGAGCCACATCGATACGGTGCATCCCATCGGCACCCTGGCTGGGCCATTGCCGTTTCGCATCGAGGGCGACCGTGCCTACGGGCCAGGCGCCGAGGACATGAAGGGCGGCACGTATCTGGCGCTGGCAGCTGTGCGCCAGATCGGTCGGGCCGGCCTGAAGACGCATCTGCCGGTGCGGCATCTGATGGTCAGCGACGAGGAGATGGGCAGCGACACCTCGCGCGAGCACATCGTGCGTGAAGCACGACGGGCCAAGTACGTGCTCGTCACCGAACCGGCCCGCTCAGGCGGCAAGATCGTCACGGCGCGCAAGGGGATCGCCGGTTTCACGATCACGGCCCATGGCGTTGCGGCGCACGCCGGCGTCGAACACCATCTCGGTCGCAATGCGATCCACGAGATGGCGCACCAGGTGCTGGCGCTGGAAGCGATGACCGATTACTCGCGCGAGCTCACGGTCAGCGTGGGCCTGATCAAAGGCGGCACGCGTTCCAACGTGGTGCCCGACACGGCATCCGTCGAGGTTGACGTGCGCATGCCCAACCCTGAAATCGGCGAGGAAATCGTTCGTCGCATCCGGGGTCTCAAGCCCCACCTGGAAGGTGTCACGCTGACTGTGGAGGGCGGCATCAACCGGCCAGGCTACGAAAAGACGCCCGCGATCGCAGCGCTCTACGAACATGCCAAGGGACTGGCTGCCGAAATCGGCTTCGACCTGATCGACCTGAAGACCGGCGGCGGCAGTGATGGGAACTACACCGCCGCCATCGCCCCTACGCTCGATGGCCTGGGTGTCGATGGCGACGGCGGCCATACCCTCGACGAGCGGCTCTACATCAGCAGCATCATTCCGCGAACCCGGTTGTTGATGCGCTTGATGGAGACTCTGCGATAGAGACTGCGGTAACGCGTCAGTCAATCCCACCCGTAGCCCAGCAGACCTTGCCGCTCAAGGTCGCGGCACGGCTACCTGTGGATTCAATGATCCGACTGTAGGCCCCGGGGGCTCGTGATGGGCCGCGTCCGTGAGGGTGATCACGCGGCCCATCGCCTGCCGGCGGCGTCCTAGAACTGAGCCCGTGCGAGCACACCGATGGAGCGCGGTGCCACCCGGAAATCGGGCAGACCAAAGATGCCGGGGAACGTCACGCCATTCGCGTTGGTGAGGTTCTTGCCTTCCAGGTAGACCTGCCAGCCGGTCAACTCCACACCGATGCGTGCGTTCAGCGTGTCGATGTTGTTGCTGGTCGCGTTCACACCTTGATTGCGAACGATGAACTTCACGGGATCGGAATGCTGGTAGTCAAGGCGGGCCATGCCGGGCCATCCGGCCGTCCAGTTGAAACGATGGCTCAGCGACACCGAAGCCGTCTTCTTGGGCACGAAGTTCAAGGGGTCACCCTGGTTCCGCTCCGCAGTCTTCAGGTCATAGGTCAGATCAGAGTAGCCAAGCGTCACGTCGAGCGTCGTGGATGGGGTCAGCCCCGCAGACAGCGTGATGTCCAGGCCCGGCCCCGAGGCCTTTCCGGAGTTGACCGTGAGTGCCTGGCACGTTGCGGGCGTGCAGCCAGGTGCCAGGTCTTGCGCCTGCACGTTGCTGTACTTGCTGTGGTACGCGGCCACTTCGTACTGCAGAGCGTTGCCAAGCAAGGAGCCCCGATTGCCGATCTCGAAACTGACAATGTCCTCAGGACCGTAGTTGCGTGGCGTTGCCGTCGAATTGAAGCCACCGCTTCTGAAGCCCTTGGAGGCGGTTGCATACAGCGCACTCTTCGATGAATAGCGCCACAGCAAGTTCAGGCGGGGCGTCGTGGCACTGAACTCCGCACGGTCGTTGAACAGCGTCGAAGGCGTGCCGGGAGGCGCAAAGCCGGAGGGCAGCTTGGAGCCTACGTTCTCCGCCTTCTCCTTGAACGAGCGCAGGCCGCCGGTGACAGACAACTGAGGCGACAGCGCGTAGGTCAGTTCTCCAAACAGGGCTGTCTGGGTGACGTTGGTGGGGCCTGTGCCATCGAACCCACCTTGCAACCGGAACGTGCTGTCGGTCCATACATCCGACGTCACGGAGTGCGTGTCGGTCTTGCGGAAGTAGGCGCCCGCCGTCCAGGTCAGCGGACCCTTGTCATCTGACTCCAGCCGAAGCTCCTGGGTCGTGATCTTCTGCGACATGTCTTGCCGGTAGGCGCCACCGGAGGTGGGCTTGGGCATGATCAGCGCCCTGAAGGGCACGCCTGCGTACACGGACGTCAGTTCCGCGGTGGTGTCGATCTTGCGATCGAGGTAGCCCGTGGAACTGACGAGTCGCACGCTGCCCAGGTCGGCGCTGATGACCAGGTTGAACAGGTCGGTCTTGTCCTTGGTCGGCGACGGGATGTACGAAGCGATGCTGCGCTGGGCGTTCGAGCCTGAACTGTTCTTGGTGTCGGTCTCGGTGTGGAAGAACATGGCCGTCACTTCGACATTCGCGCTGGGCTTCACCAGAAGCTTGCCGCGCAGGTAGTCGCGTTTGGCGCTGTTGATGTCCTTGGCACCGGTCGCGCTGTTGTCCACCCAGCCGGGCAGATCTTCGTGGCCGACCACCAAGCGCAGGCCTGCGACGCCCGTCGACAAAGGTACGTTCACCACGCCATTGGCCCGCCATCCCGTCTGGCCACCGGTCACCTGGCTGAAGCCTGCTTCAACGCTGCCTTCGAACTTGTCCAGCCGCGGCGCCCGCGTGATGAAGCGGATGGTGCCACCCATCGAACCATCGCCGTACAGCGTGCCTTGCGGCCCCCTCAACACTTCGATGCGGGCCATGTCGACCAGAGGCACATCGAGCGAGCGCTGCGCATCAGGCATGTTCAGCGAGATCTCATCAAGGTACGTGCCGACCAGCGCGGCGCCGTAGCCAACGCCTTGCGACAGGCCGCGCAATTGAATGCGGCTGGCGCCGGGTGCGTTCTGGTTGATGAAAAGCGACGGCACCACCGACTGCATCTGCTGGATGTCGGTGACGCCGCGGTCGGCAATCTCGCTGCCACCAATGGCCGTGATCGAGTACGGCACATCGATCACCAACTGCTTGCGCTTGGACGCCGTGACCTCGATGACCTGCTTGCCGGTCGATGTGTCGGCAGCGGTCTGGGCCATGGCCGGCCAGGTGGCCAAGGCCGCGGCAATCGGGGTCAGCAAGATTTTGAGCGTGCGCGTGTCCATGCGGTCCGGTCCTTGGTGATGGAGTTGATCGCACCATGCTAGTGTTCAATATACTATCCGTCAACAGATCGAGCGCGGTTCGACATGTGTCGCTTCCACCTATGTATGCCGCCATCTGACCGTCCGTTGGAGTCTTCAATGGTGTATTTAATAGACGACATGCGGCTACCGAAATGACCACTCCGATCTTCAGGTTCGCGCAGCGCACGCGTCGAATCGCACCGTCGATGATCCTGGAGCTGATGAAGCTGACGGGGCGCCCGGGCCTGGTGTCACTGGGCGGGGGCTTGCCATCGGCAGAGGGCTTCCCTGCCGAGGCCTTGCGCGCCGCGTCGCAGCGGGTGCTCTCCCAGGCCCCCCGCGAGGCGTTGCAGTACTCGACGACCGAAGGGCTGCCAGCCTTGCGCGATTGGGTGGCGGCCCGCCTGCGTGAACGCGGTCTGGCGGTTCAGGCCGCACAGGTACTCATCACCAGCGGATCGCAGCAGGGGCTTGACCTGGTGGCCAAAGCGCTGCTGGAAGCGGGCGCACAGGTGGCCGTCGAGTCGCCCACCTATCTGGGTGCGCTGCAGGCCTTTGCGCCCTATGAGGCCGAAGCGGTCGAGGTCGATTGCGACGACGACGGGCCGTTGCCTGAGCGCCTGCAGGCGGTGGCCGATGCCAGGGCGTTGTACCTGCTGCCCAACTTCCAGAACCCCACGGGGCGCTGCATCCCGCACGCGCGGCGGGTGCAGATTGCAGCGCGCGCACAAGCGCTGGGTCTGCCGCTGCTGGAGGATGACCCCTACGGCGACCTGTGGTTCGACGAGCAGCCACCCGCGCCGCTGGCCGCACACTGGCCCGAAGGCAGTATCTACCTGGGTTCGTTCTCGAAAGTCCTGGCGCCGGGCCTGCGCCTGGGCTACGCCGTGTCGCCCATGCCTGTGCATCAGCTGCTGGTGCAGGCCAAGCAGGCGGCCGACATGCACAGCTCGACCTTGTCGCAGCACCTTGTGCTCGATCTGTTGCGTACGGGCATGCTGGACGAACATCTCGACAGCGTGCGTCAGCGCTACCGCCTCGGTCGGGACGCCATGGCTCAGGCGCTGCACACACACATGCGCGATCTCGCCACGTGGCGGGCGCCGGACGGTGGCATGTTCTTCTGGTTGACCTTGGCTGCTCAGGTCGACACCGCGGCCCTGCTGCCGCAGGCCATTGAGCAAGGCGTTAGCTTTCTGCCAGGGGCCGCGTTCTTCGCGGGCAAGCCCATCCACCAGGCACTGCGGCTGTCCTTCGTCACCGAGCCCCCAGAACGGATTGCCCAAGGAGTGGCTGCGCTGGCGAAGCTGATGCGCAGTGCGCCGGGCGCTCAGAGC
>JAJTDE010000203.1 GCA_021298085.1 Rubrivivax sp. | reverse complement strand
TCACCGGCCTTCAGGGTGACGCTGACGTCGTGCAGGATGGCCTTGGTGCCCACGCGCAGGCCCAGCGCCTCGGCCTGCAGCAGGGCGGATGGTGCGGTGGGGGTGCCTGTGGAAGCAGGTGAGGGGCGTTGAAGCGTTGGCATCGTCATGGTGCGGTTCGGTGCGGTTCGGTGCGGTTCGGTCTTGGTTCAGTCTTGGTTGAGTCTCAGTTCACCGACGCCTCAAGCCCATTCCGACGGCGTCTTGGGCCGGCTGGCGCGGATCAGCGCACCCAAGTCCACCCGCTGCCACACACGCTGGTTGATGGCCAGCAGCACGACGATCAGCAGCGCCACCAGGGCGACATAGCTGACGTCCCGGTGCAGCAGCACGGGTGTGGCCTGGCCGGTGATCAGCCCCAGCGCCAGGTGCAGCAGACCCCACACCCCACACAGCCCGGCCAGCGCCCAAAGGGCCCTGCCCAGGCTGCCAGCCCAGCCGCGCAGCAGGGTGGCCAGGGCCGTGGCCAGCGCCAGGTCCAGCAGCAGCAGCGGCACATACCGCGCCACCAGGGTGGGCGCGGCTTGCCACAGCTCGGCGCCATCGTCGGCCCACCAGACAGTGAGCAGCGCGGTGAGGCCCAGCGACGCGCCCAACACCAGCACCAGCATCCACCAGGTGTGGACGGCCACCTCCCAGCCCAGGCGCGTGCGCAACGTGGCACCGGGTGCCAGCTGGTGCCGCCAGTGCAGGCTGGGGCTGCGCAGCATCACCAGCGCCAGCATCGTCAACACCAGCAGGCGGTAGCCGCCCAGCGGCGTGAGGCTGCTGCCCCAAGGCATGAACACCAGGCCTTCCGGGTTGCGGTTGAAGAACTGCTGGGGCAGCTGCCCCCACAGGCCACCCATGATGGCGACGGTGGAACCACCGTCCAGCGCGCGCAGCCGGCCGCCCCATTCGTGCGCCAGGCGCTGCCAGCGCGCCTGCAGGCTGTGGGCGCGACCGGGTTCCGCCAAGGGCTGCCGCGCCAAGGCGCCACCGTCCGGGCTGAGTGCCTGCCGCAGCACGGCCCAGGCCAGCGCGGGCGACGCTGCCAACATCACCAGCACCGCGGCGCGCCAGCCCTCGGCCGCCTGCCAGGCCTGGATCTCCGGCATCGTGGTCCACACCACGGGTGACGCCACCAGTGCGCAGACACCCGGCAGCACCCACACGCTGGGCACCAGCCCGCGCCATGCTGCGCTGGCCAGCGTGCCCAGGGCCACGGTGCCCAGCATCAGGCCGCTGCCAAACAGCGCCAACGCGGCGGCAGCGTCCGGCGGCAATGCCATCACACCCAGCAGCAGCAGCGGCAGCAGTGTCAGCGCCAGGCCGGTGCCCAGCGTCAGGCGCCAGGCGGCCTGCGCCACGGCCAATGCATGGCGTGGCGCCACGCGGCCCACCCACACCGCGCGCTGGGCCTGCAGCGCGCCAAAGGCCAACCCGGGCAGCGGCAACAGGCACAGCCACAGCAGCAGGCTGATGGTGCGCAGCCACGAGGGCGGCATGGTGGTGCCCGTCAGCGCCACCTGCAGCCCCAGCATCAGGCCGACGATGGCCACGGTGCCGGCAGCGATCCACAGCGCCAGGCCC
Source organism: Rubrivivax sp. (assembly GCA_021298085.1). GTDB lineage: Bacteria > Pseudomonadota > Gammaproteobacteria > Burkholderiales > Burkholderiaceae_C > Rubrivivax. Next base: position 4,733 of record JAJTDE010000203.1, on the reverse strand, counting down.
CAAGTGCTGACCATGTCCACCGCGGAAATGGTCTTGCGCGGCCGCGCCCAGCGCGCTTCCAGGGGGGTGTCGGTCATCGTCAGCCCCCCCGCTGCGCCGGGCCGCTGCTGTCGGGCGCGTTCAGTTCCACGAACAGCTCGTCCAGCGTCAGCGCCCGGCCGGCGCCGGGTGGCGCGCCGGCGGTGCGGGCGTCGAACAGCACCCGCATGTGGCCTTCCACCTGGCGGCGGTGCAGCGCCTGGCGGGGCAGGGCGCTGTCACCCACGGGCCGCTCCAGCAGGCGCAGGTGTTCGGTCAGGGCGTCCCACTCATCCATCAGCTGGATCTCGCCTTCGCGCATGAAGGCCACATGGGTGACCACGCGTTCCAGGTCGCTCAGCAGGTGGCTGCTGATGACCACCGTGCGGGGTGCCTGGGTTTGCCAGCGGCGCTCGAAGAGCGTGCGCATGAAATCGCGGCGGGTGAGCGGGTCCAGGCTGGCCACGGGCTCGTCCAGGATGAGCAGGTCAGGGTCGTGCGCCAGGGCCAGTACCACGCTGAGCTTTTGCTGGTCACCCCCCGAGAGTTGGCCGGCGGCCTTGGCCATGTTCAGGTCCCACTGCACGGCCAGGTGCAGGGCCCGCTTGGCATCGAAGTCTCGGTAGGCCTGGCCGAAGCGGCGCAGGTGTTCGCTGCCGCTGAGCCAGGCAAACAGGTCAGGCGCCTGCGCCACGTAGCCCAGGCGGTTGCGCACGTCGTCGCTCAAGTTCGTGGCGGGTTCACCCAGCAGGCGGCAGTGGCCGGTATCGGGCACGGTCAAGCCCACCAGGCATTCGATCAGGCTGCTCTTGCCCGCGCCGTTGCGGCCCACCAGGCCCAGCACGGCGCCTTCGGGCACCTGCAGGTGGATGTCGCGCAGCACCGTCTTCCAGCGGCCACGTTTAAGGGTCAAACCGTCCACCTGAACGACGGGTACCGCCTGCGCGGACGTTGTGGGCATGTCAAGCGTGGTCATTCGGGCCTTTCCTGCGGGCCGGTGGGGTCATCGGTCACGCCGTGTTCCCGCAGGCAGCGGGCGAACAGGGTCTGGGCTTCGGTGGCGCTCAGGTCAAGCTGTGCGGCCTGCAGGGCCGCGGCGCGCAGCGCGGGCTCCAGCAGCGCCAGGCGCGGGGCCCGCCCGCCGCGCGGGCGCACGTCGGCAATCACCATGCCCATGCCGCGCCGCCGTTCCAGCAGGCCTTCGGCCTCCAGCAGGCTGTAGGCCTTGCTGACGGTCATCGGGTTGATGGCGTGTTCCTGGGCGAGCGCCCGCACGCTGGGCAGTTCGTCGCCCGCCTTCGACTGCCCGCTGGCCACGTGGCGGCGCACCTGCTCGACGATCTGCCGGTAGATGGGTTCCGCTGAAGAGGCCTGGATGCTGAAGCGCATGGTGTCTACTGTATTGCGGCAGTAATACAGTAGTCAAGGGCCGCCCCTTGAAGTGCCCGTGCCTTCAAGGATTCAAGATCGGGAAACCCCTGAGCCTTCTTGCCCGAAACCCGCGGGCCGGCGGAGCGGCAGCCATCGATGATTGGCGTTCACCAAGGAACCGATGCCCATGAGACCCGTGTGTGACGTGCTGCACCGAGCAGCCTGTGTGCAGCCCGCTGCCATCTGCCCGCTGGGCTGTCAGATGCCCTGCGTCGGCGGGCAGGCGTGCATCTGCCGGCGCTGGGTGGCAAGGGCGGTGGCGCCATGAGCCGTGTGGTGGCCATCACCGGCGCGTCCGACGGCATCGGCGCCGAACTGGCGCGACAACTGGCCGCCAGCGAGGGCGGCCGGCTGTCGCTCGTGCTGACGGCCCGCAACCAGGCTGCGCTGGACGCCGTCGCCGAGACCTGCCGCCGCCAAGGCACACAGGTGCTCACCGTGGCCTTCGACGTGCGTGACCGTGTCGCCTGCCAGCGTCTGCCTGCGGTGGTGTCCGACGCCTTTGGCCGCCTGGACGTGCTGGTCAACAACGCCGGTGTGTCGGCGCATGCCATGTTGGGCGACGTGGCGGCTGACGATCTCGCGTGGTACGAGGACGTGATGGCCGTGAACTTTTGGGGAACGGTGTGGTGCACGCATGCGGCGCTGCCTTTGCTGCGGGCAAGCCGTGGGCAGGTGGTGGCCGTGTCGTCGCTGGCAGGTCTGGTCGGCGTGCCCGGTCGCACGGCCTACTGCGCCAGCAAGTTTGCGATGGGGGGCTTCATGGAGGCGTTGCGCACCGAAGAGGCCCGCCACGGCGTGGCGGTGACGGTGGCCTACCCCGGGGTGGTGGACACGCGCATTCGTCACCGCGGCTACAACGCCAGCGGGCAGGCGGCCGGCAGCAGCGGGCTGCGCGAAGATGACGTCATGCCCGTGTCCACCTGCGCGCGACTCATCCTGCAGGGCATGAACGCCCGCCAGCGTGAGGTGGTGATGACCGCCAAAGGCCGCCTGGGGCGCTGGCTCAAGCTGGTGGCGCCCGGCTGGGTGGACCGCATGGCCTGGCAGGCACTGCAGCGCTCGCGCTGATCGGCACCCTGAGGACTGGGCGGTCAGGCAGCGGAACGCGCCCCGGCGTCCCAACGCGCGGGTGACGCGAACCCATGGGGCGTGATCCGGCCGCCTGGCGGATCACCCGGTTCACTTCGCCTTGGGCGCCGGCGGGTTGTCCACCCAGGCCGCCTTTTCCTCATCCCAATGGTGGGTGCGGGTGAACACGCGGGTATCGGCCCGCACCTGCTGGCGCGTCAGCGCCGTCAGCGACGCCGGCGCAGGCTTTCGCGCCACCCACGCTTGTGTGCTGTCGTCCCAGCGGTTGAGCCGCAGGAACTCGTCGCGTTGGTTGCGCACCTCCCTCCGGGAGAGCACGCCCTTGGGCGGCTCGACGCCGGATTTCAACACCCAGGTGTCGTTGGCCTCGTCCCAGCGGTGCGTTCGGATGAACTCCTGTGCCTCCATGCGCACCTCTGCCCGCGTGTGGGGTGCCTCGGGGGCGGGGTCGGCCGCCTGGCTGGCCAGGGGCGTGAACAGGGCCATGAGGGCGGCGCTCAGCAGCAGATTCATCGGTCTGAATGTCATCATGTGGTCTCAAGTTAGGGTAATGGATGGAATCGTCCTCGGATGACGATCAGCGCCGTTCGAGGAGCCCCAACCCCCGGCGCGTCGGACACGGCAAGACCGGCAGGCCCGCTGTCGCAGACTCTGCACGGGGGCCAGCATGGGCGCGGTGGGGAGAAGCCTCGGCATTGGGCCGGGAATCCAGCGCGGTATCTGTCTGGCACCGCACAGACTGCGACGCTCCCGAAATGGAGCATCACGAACACCGGGATGTTGATGGCCAACATCTCAGAGGATGGGCGTACCGAGGAGTCCACCGCTTCTCAAGCAGGATTACGGGCGGCCATGTTCACCGAGCGCCGGCGTTCTTGCCGGTTCCGAATCGTTGCATCAATACAGGAGTTGTACATGAAGCCTTTCGCACGACAGGCAGCCTGTCCCGTACACCTCACTGATGGAATACCGGTTCCCGGAGGGGTCCACGCTGTCGCTGCGCTTCGAGGGAGAGTCTCGCGTGCTGCCGGACGGCATCCTGGGCGACCACTTTGCGGTCATCGCCCTGGAGTACACCGTGTGGCCCTGAACGGGCGGGCTCATCCTGACGACCCTTCATCGCGCCCGTCAGATCCAGCCCGAGCGATCGACCGCTGACCGCGTCGACCCCGCCGCTCACCCAGCGCCGTCGATCGCCCTGACGACACGGCACGGGTTACCCGCGGCCAAAACGCCCGGCGGCAGAGACCGCGTCACCACGCTTCCTGCGGCCACCACCGTCCCATCGCCAATCTCCACACCGGGGCAGATCACACAAGCCCCGCCGATCCACACATCGCAGCCGATCGTGACCGGACGGCCGATCTCGACACCGGTGCGCCGACGACCCACATCCAGCGGATGGTTGACGGTGTAGATGTGCACGCCGGGGCCCACCAAGGTGTTCGCGCCCACCGAGATCATGCAGATGTCGAGCAGCACGCAGTTGACGTTGAAGTAGACGCCTTCCGACAGCGCGATGTGGTAGCCGTAGTCGCAAAAGAACGGCGCTGACACGACGGCGCTGGGGTGGGCGAGCGGCAACAGGTCGCGTTGGACCACCGAGGCGTCTGCCGCGCCCGCATTCAGCGAACGACACAGCCCGCGGGCCCGCGCGCGGTCTGCGGCCAGCTCGGCATCCGCGGGGTCATACGGCTGGCCCGCGAGCATCTTCTGCTTCTCACTCGGCATGGGGTCGATGCTAGCGGCACGACACCCGCGCCGCTGGCATGTTCGCCACCGCACTGACACCATCAGCTGTGGGCGCGACCATCCGTCCAGACGGTCTCCAGCCAGCGCCAGGCTCCTCCCACCCGCGCCCCGGGCGTGAGCGATGTTGTGGAACCGGCGCCTCAACCAGGGCTGCAGCACCTTCCTGCGCCGCCGCCGTGCCAAGGCGCCCTTAGAGCGCCGCCCGCTGCTGGACGCCGCAGGCGCCGCGCGGCGTGGCCCCTGGTGGTGAAGACGCTGGTGATCATGGCCATGGGCCTGTGGTTGCCGCATTCCCCGCTGGCGGGCTACTTCCAGCCGCAGGCGCTGCCGGCGGCCTACTGCGGCTGGCTCAGCAGGGGGCTGGCCCCGCCCTTGGCCGACCAGGTGTCGGCTGCGTTGATGGCCTGGGTGGCCGTGTCGTCGCTGGCCTTCCTCGCCGC